>CAYTRK010000041.1:0-12878 GCA_964440205.1 uncultured Victivallaceae bacterium | reverse complement strand
TCCCCCTCTCTCCCCACGAACGCACCACTCACCAACGCACAAACTCACATCCCACGTCCCACGTCCCACTCTCTTCTCCCCACATCCCACATCCCTTTCTCAGTCTACTCCCCTTCTTGTCTTCCGCCCATCTTCCCTCATTTCAACTTCCAACATACCACTCAATTAGTCCGCCTGACCAGCCATTGCCCCAGAACAAACGATATAATCACCGGAAGCCACACTATTACCTCCGGATGCGCAGCCGGACGACTCGACATTGATTCGGCCACTATAACAAAAATATAAAAGATAAGCATAAGCCCCAGACTTATGGCCACGCCTATTGAAGACTCCCTGCGATGGGCCTTTACACCAAGCGGAGCCCCCAGCAAAACAAACGCAAAACAGGACAGAGAAACCGCTAGCCTCTTGTTAATTTCAAACAAAAGCTCTGTCATGATTATCCGCTTGTCTGCTTCCGAAACACCCGAAATTTCACCTCTCACAAGGGTGCGTTCGCCCACAAGTTCAGCAATGGTTTTGTCTATCACCCTCTTCCTCGGTTTTTTCGTAGACAAAGCATCCGGCAATACCACCTCGTATTCCTCCAGAAAAGCTGGCTTGTCCTCATAATAAGGCTCTATCCTTACCTGACTCAGCATCAGCGCTATATCGCTGCCTTCCTCAAGAACATCAATTCTGCCTGATTGCGCAACTATTTCTTTTCTCTGCCTGCCTGTCAGATCATAAATACGGACATCCTCTATCCGCCCTCCGTCTTCCCTGCCTATATAGATGGTGTAACCTGGGAAATCGCGTATAAACCTGCCCTCCTCAAGCAGGTCAGTGGCCGACATAGCGCCAAGTTCGGCAACAACAGCCCTGCGGGCATATTCGCTGCGCGGACCCACTTCCCCGCTGATCCAGAGGCATACCCCCGTTAGCGCTGCCGCGATGGCAAGGGGAGCCGCAAATACCTGGAGCATGCTCACTCCACTGGCCTTCATGGCGGTAATTTCGCCGTCGCCTGATAACCTGCCGAAAACCAGCAGACTGCTGATCAAAGCCGAAACTGGAATGACAAAAACCATCGCGGCGGGCATGCCGTGAAAAAAAATAAGGACAATGGGCCGCCAACTCACACCCCGCGCAATAAGGTCCGTTATCCTGAAAATAGCCCCCAACGAAACAACCGAACTGAGCACGAGCAGCGTCACCAGAAAACTCACGGCAAAACTGCCGCCAATGTACTTGTGCAGCAGGCGCATCAGTCAGACTCCGCCCGCTGCTCCCAGATATCGTTCCCGGGTCCTTCTACATCAAGAAGAAGAGCTTTCACGCTTGCCAGGGGAACTTTGGCTGCCATCTTCACGCATAATCTCGTGCTGTCATCGGAAAACCACAAACGAACCCGCCCTTTTCTTACAAAAATCTCCCCGAATTTCGCCGTGGGCTGTACCTTCAGGCATTTCACCTGTCCATACTTGGCAACACGGATCTCTTCGCGGCCTTCGGCTTCAGCCGTCAAATCGTAAACCTTCTCATCAACCGCAACACGAAACTTCCTCTTCTCGCTCGGGTCCATGCCTTTCTTGCGCATGTAATAGACAAGGCTTAGCACATCCCTCGTGTCTTTATCGATCTCAAGGGTATATTCTTTCTTTTCATCTATCCCTGACACCCAGTGCGCCTCTTCGTTTTCGTAGTCAAACTCAATCGTGTCATGCCTCTTCTTACCGCCTTCATGGAGTTTCTGAGTATACCGGACAGGTTTGAAATCATCGGGATCTACAATAACCTCTATATTGTCTTTTACGGGATAAAGTTTGGCCACAATATGCCCCGTCTTCGCCGTCGCCCTGAGAATTACCACTTCCTCGCCTTCGTGTTCCCCCCACTCGCTCCAGAACTCGGCCGTCCCCACAGGAATTATTCCCCAATACAGGCCGTAACTCAGCTTCTCCCCCACCGGAAACCAGAGTCCGTTGGTGCGGGAACTAGAGTTGGTTTGACACACCGCCGAACCCAGAGATCCCAGCCAGATAACAAGAAACAGAATACTCCTCATTCTCTACCCACCTCTTCTGCGTAAGGATAATCCCCGTCAAAATCGTAGCAACGCACCAAGTAAAAGACGCGCACCGTAATATTGTCAACAATGATCGGCAATTCAATTACCTCGCTCAGCCTGGCAAAATGCTGTTCCAGCACCGGCAGTTCCTTCTCCATATCATCTGCTTCCTTAGCGACAAATATTGCGTCCTGTCCCTCGTAATCCCCGAATTTATCCCAGAACCTGTAGTTTTCGCCATGACGCCTGCGCCTGGACCAGAGATGCGTCTGTATCTGTCCAGGAGTATAAAATGCCACGTCAGCGGCAAAACCGTACTCATCGCAAATAACAAAAACCCCTTTGCTGCCGTCAGAGGAAGAAAGCATCCGCTCGCGCATCCGGCCTATCCGGCGTCCCAGAGTGCGCCAGCCAAAACGCTCCGCATGAACACCTACATTGATACGATCCGGGTCGCCGGAAAAACTCCATCGGAAATTCAGCCAAGCAGGAGGAATATGCAAAATTGAGTATATGGAAACTGTAAGCAACATACACAGTCCCATCGAAAACAGCCTTGCTCTGCCCCTGAACAATGACCTCCACGACCCTCCACTACTCCAAAGAATCGCAAGTGCGACAATGGCTCCCATCCAGACCGGAGCCAGCCAGTGAGGATCAACCTGGCACTTGAAGCTGGTAAATGAAAAATACAACACCGCCGCAAGCGTGGTGCATCCCAGGTAAAGCCATACCCGCCTTTTGTGTGGATCGCGCCGCTTCAGGCACACAACCAGCGCATAAACTGCATATATGAAAATCCCCGGAGAAAGAGCCAGCATCTGACCGCCGATATACGTCGGCACATGCTCCAGGGTGAACCCATCCCCTTTCTGGCGATAAACAAGGTTGAACATAAACGTCGCCCAATCGTGGTTCATGTTCCACCATAAAAAAGGCGCCAGCACAATCAGCGACAGCGCCCCCGCCACATACGGATGCGGACGAATCAGCCACTTCCTGTCCGAAGGTGAAATCAGGCAGAAAAGCAATGCCCCCAACGGCAGAAAAGCCGCAAGAAATTTACTCTGTACAGCCAGCCCCATACAGATTCCGGCGCCCGCCCAGAAAAATAACTTGCGGTCCATGAACCCGCGGAAAAGCAGAAACAGCGTAAGCGCCCAGAATAGAACAAGCGGCGGATCGGTGCTCATGTATACCGAAAGCACAGCATAAACAGGCGCAAAAAGCATGAGCGCTCCAGCCGCAAACCCCGCGAACGAGGCTTCTGTTCCAGTCCGACCCAGACGAACAGAAGCGGCCCTGGCAAGATAAAATATTACCACTGCCGATGCAGTCAAACAAAGCAAGGCAGGCAGCCTCACAGTGAATTCGTTGCTTACGCCAAACAGATGGGTGGTCAACCAGATAAGGTAAGCAGTCATCCCCGGATGATCATAGTAACCTCCAGCCGGATGACGCGACCACTCCCAATGATAAGCCTCATCGCCAGAAAGAGGCAGAGTCGTCATGTACCATAGCCTGAACACAAAAACCGCCGACACCAGGACGGTAAATGCCACCCCGGGAGAGATCGAACCCTCCCGGGCTTTAAACCATGCCTTACGAAACATAATGCGCATTACCGGCGCAGCAGCAGGAACAAGCCTCTACCCCCGCAAACTGTTCGCCTGTTTGAATTGACAAGCGGCCGAGTGGTCAATAACGATAACTGTCGAGTTTGTACGGGCCTTCCCGCTTAACACCAAGGTAATCAGCCTGGGCCTTAGTAAGCTTGTCAATTTCAACACCGAGCTTCTCAATATGAATCTGCGCGACCTCTTCATCCAACAACTTAGGCAGCACGTAAACCCCTACAGGATATTTCTCAGGATGCTCAAACATTTCCATTTGCGCGGCTACCTGGCACGTGAAGCTGTTGGACATAACAAAGCTGGGATGCCCCGTCGCGCAACCAAGATTCACAAGCCTGCCCCGCGCCAGAAGCACTATGCTATTGCCTTTCGGGAATGTCACCTTGTCTACCTGGGGCTTGATCTCTTCCCATTTGCACTTCTCCTCAAGCCTGGCTACCTGAATTTCACTGTCAAAATGCCCGATATTGCATACCACGGCCATATCCTTCATCTGCCGCATATGCTTCTCTTTGATCACATCACAGCACCCTGTGGCAGTAACAAAGATATCACCTTCCCTGCAGGCTTCGTCCATAGGCTTTACCTCATAGCCTTCCATCACAGCCTGCAATGAGCATATGGGATCAATCTCTGTCACGATCACACGCGCGCCCTGCCCCTTAAGCGCCTGGCAGCAGCCCTTTCCTACATCGCCATAACCGGCAACCACAGCAGTCTTCCCTGCAATCATAAGGTCGGTTGCGCGCAGTATCCCGTCTATTAGCGAATGGCGACAGCCGTAAAGATTGTCGAACTTCGACTTCGTTACCGCATCATTGACGTTGAATGCAGGAAACAGAAGCTCACCCTTTTCCCACATCTGGTAAAGCCGGTGAACTCCCGTAGTGGTCTCTTCCGATACCCCGCGAATCTTCGGGGCAATCCGATGAAACCTCTCAGGATCACGCTTGATGGACTTCTTGATCTGCTCCAACAGAACTTTTTCCTCCGCGCTTCCAGGCTTCCTGTTCAGTATATCCGGGTTCTCCTCAGCCTGGTACCCCAGATGAACAAACAGGGTCGCGTCACCACCGTCGTCCACAATCATGTTAGGTCCCTGCCCATTACCCCAGTCGAGCATCCGGTCGGTATACTCCCAGTACTCCTTCATGGACTCGCCCTTCTTTGCGAAGACCGGCACGCCGGTAGCTGCAATCGCTGCAGCAGCCTGATCCTGGGTCGAGTAAATATTACAGCTTGCCCACCTGATGCGCGCTCCAAGCTCGCGCAATGTTTCGATAAGAACGGCAGTCTGTATCGTCATGTGCAGCGAACCGCTTACCCTCGCGCCTTTCAGTGGCTTGTCCTTGCCGTACTTCTCCCGAAGCATCATAAGCCCCGGCATCTCATTTTCTGCCAGTTCGATTTCTCGCCGGCCCTCTCTGGCCAGCTTTATGTCATTAACCACATATTCATTTTTTTTCTTCTTTGCTGTCAACTCAACCTCCTGTTGCTAAACAAGCTCTCTTAGTTCATTGTTGCTCTCGCCATGCAGGGCAGTCCGCTACACCGCGGCCTGCAACGCGTCAGTCTTGTCGGTTTTTTCCCAAGTAAACGTCTTGAGCTTCCTGGTGCGCCCGAAATGGCCGTAAGCCGATGTGTCTTCGTAAATCGGCCGCAGCAGATCAAGCTGCTTGACAATCTGAGCGGGTTTAAGCCCGAAGACCTTGCGCACGGCTTTAGCCAACTTGTTGTCTTCAACTTTCCCGGTGCCAAATGTGTCGACCAGCACCGAAACCGGCTCGGGATACCCGATGGCGTACGCGATCTGCACCTCGCATTTCGAGGCAAGCTTCGCGGCAACAATGTTCTTCGCCACGTACCTGGTCATGTATGCCGCGCTCCTGTCGACCTTGGAAGGATCCTTGCCCGAAAAAGCTCCGCCTCCATGCCGACCCATGCCGCCGTACGTATCCACAATTATCTTCCTGCCCGTCAGACCGGCGTCTCCCTGCGGGCCTCCAGTCACAAAACGACCAGTCGGATTAACGAGATACCTCGTCTTGTTATTTATCAGCTTGGCGGGAATGTTCTTCTTTATCACTTCCTCAATAACGGCATCTTTCAGCTCCTTGTGCGAAACATCCGGATCGTGCTGGGTAGAAACGACCACATTGTCAATCCGCACCGGCTTGCCGTCGTCATAAACAACCGAAACCTGCGACTTGCCGTCAGGACGTATAAACGGAATAACTCCGTTCCGCCTTACTTTCGCCAGCGCTCGCGTCAGTCTATGCGCAAACATAATAGGCATCGGCATCAGTTCCCTGGTTTCGTTACAGGCATAACCGAACATCATTCCCTGATCACCGGCCCCCTGCTCCTTGAACATTCCCTTGCCGCTTGTCACTCCCTGCGATATATCCGGCGACTGCTTGTCTAACGATACCATAACCGCGCAGGAATCATGACTGAACCCGCTTGAGGGGTCTGTGTATCCTATCTTCTCGATCTTCTTCCTCACAAGATCCGCATATGCCACCTGCTGCTTACTTGTAATCTCACCGGCAATCATTACCATTCCCGTCGATAACAGAGTCTCGCATGCCACGCGGCTGCGCTTGTCCCCGGACAAATGCGCGTCGAGTATCGCATCAGAAATGCCGTCTGCCATCTTGTCTGGATGCCCTTCGGTAACCGATTCCGATGTAAAAAGGGTTCTCGTTGTTGCCATTTTTTCTTCCTTCCTCTCTCAGTTCGCCGCATCGCGGCCGTTAATTAATATACTCAATGACGCTTAGCCGCCCCGATAACATCCCCAAGCAACCGTCCAGCAGACCTCTCGGTCAACCCAACGGAAACTGCTGGAAACGACTAAACGTGCGAAGGCTACACGAATTTGCGAAATAAACCAAGCTTTAATTGAGAATTCACGCGAAGATTCAGACTACGGACTAGCCCCTGCCCCGTAAAGGTATTTCCAAACAGACCGTTGCAATCCCACAGGGTTTCTCATCTGTACTCGTACACATACTCGTACACCCCTATCTCTTCCGTCTGACTCGGATACACTTAAACGCAATTCTTAACCGCCACCCTTACCCGGATACCCTTACCCGACTCACTTAACCGCTCGCTACTATTCGCGTGTACGAGTAGGTGTTTCTCCGGTTTTGCCCGTCTCTCTTGCCCTCGCAGTGGCGCTATCCGCACTCGCAGCAGGAATTTTGTGAGATATGCAACTTAAACAAGCTCCAGAACCTCGGGCGCAACCTCCTTTGTCAGATCGCGGCACAGCCGCCTGACTTCAGCGCCAGTCTGGCACTTCAGCGCCTCGACCGTCAAATCCTTCGCCCGCGCGTAGCTGACGCTCCTGATTGCATCCTTAACCAGCGGCGTCGACGCTGGAGCAACACTGAACTCGTCAATCCCCATCCCCACCAGCAAGGGCGCAAGCACCGGGTCGGCAGCCATTTCACCGCACAATCCCACCCAGATCTTGTTCTCATGCCCGGCCCTCACGGTTGCTTCAATAAGCTTGAGCACGCCCGGATGCGCCGGCTCGTACAGATATGAAACCGACTCATTCGCCCGGTCCACCGCAATCGTATACTGCACCAGGTCGTTAGTGCCCAGGCTGAAAAAGTCAACATGCCTGGCTATGCTGCCCGCAGTCAGCGCGGCCGACGGAATTTCTATCATTACCCCGACTTCAATGTTCTTCCGGAAAGTCGCGCCCTCTGCTTCCAGTTCCTTCTTCGCCTCCTCCAGAATTGCATTTGCCTGTATCACCTCGGCAACGCTCGATATCATCGGATACATGACTTTTACGTTTCCGTGAATGTTTGAACGCAGGATTGCCCTCAGCTGGCTGCGAAACTGATCGGGATTCTTCAGAGACAGGCGGATGGAACGACAGCCTAGAAAAGGATTGGCTTCCTGTTGAAACTCAGCGGTGGAGAAAAACTTGTCTCCTCCTATGTCCAGCGTCCTTATTATAACCGGAGCCGGAGCCAGCGCAGACGCAACTTCTTCGTAAACCTCTGCCTGTTCCTCCTCGCTTACCACGTCATCGCGCGAAAGGAACAGGTACTCAGAACGGAACAGGCCGATTCCCTGCGCGCCGTAAGCTATCACAGCATGCACTTCCTCGGGCTTTTCGACGTTGGCCGACAACACTATGCGGTGCCCGTCCTGCGTCTCTGCCGGTTCCTCCTTTAAAGTAGTAAGATTCTGCTGAATGCTTTCTCTGGCTCTGGTTACCTTGCCGTAGTCATTGAGCTGCTTCGAATCAGGCCTGACAATCAATATCCCCTTGTTTCCATCCAGCAGCACTTCATCGCCCGAAGCAACCTTGCTGCTGATATCGTGAAGGGCGACAATTGTTGGAATCTCAAAGGCTCGCGCCATAACCGCAGTGTGCGAAGTAGGACTCCCAAGATCCGTGGCCAGACCCGTAACCTTTTTCGGATCAAGCGCCGCAGCCTGTGAGGGCGCCAGGTCCGAAGCAATAAGAATATGACTCCCTTCGAGTTCGTCAATCGACGGTGGCTTGTCACCGGAAAGATTCCGGATCAGCCTCCGCCCCACGTCGCGCACATCGGCAACCCGTTCCTTCAGATAATCGTCCTTAACCGAGCCAAGCATTTTCGCGTACTTCTCGGTCGCCTGACGCACTATCGATTCAGCGTTCTTCCGATCCTTCTTAAGCCGTTCAACAACCTCCTCAATAAGCGTGACATCATCCAGCACCATCAGGTGCGCGTCCAACACACCGCTTCCTACGTGGGAATCATTCTTCAGCAAGTCGGACTGCAGATCCCGTATCTGACTTCGTGTCTCGATCAACGCGTCCTCAAATCTCATTATCTCGGATTCAATCTCGTTCTCGGAAATTGTCCGGGACTGCACCTGGGTCGCCTCGGTAGCTATCACCGAAACAGGGCCCACAATGATCCCCGGCGACACGCCTATCCCGTGATAGACATTACCCTGTTTTGATGTTTCGTTATCGTCGGACACGCTTTAATCCTCGTCAAATTTTCGCGCTATCAGGCTTTCTATCTCGTCAAGCATCTCGTCGGCATCCTCACCCTCAGCGGTGATTATAAGTTTCGACCCCTTGGAAGCTTCCAGCGTCATCAACCCCATTATGCTCTTGCCCGACACCTTGTTGCCGCCTTTTTCTATGTAACAATCCGCATCATACCGGGAAGCTATCTTCGTAAGCAAAGCCGCAGGCCTGGCATGTATGCCATACTGGTTCTGAATAACCACTTCCCTTTTAATGGGCTCCTGTTTTTCCTGTGTCCTATTCGCTGCCATAACCGGTTCTACTCATAATTTCCATCAAGTTGTTGTCTAGCTCCTTGGTCGCATCATGGCCGAGTACCCGCAGCTTCTGATCCAGCGCCGCTGTTTCCACCACGTTGGCCAGATCCCTGCCCGGAAGCACTGGAATTTCAACCAGAGGCAATTCCTGCCCCAGGACCTCGCAAGTCGACCGCGATTCGTTGATATCCGGCGCAAGCTTCTTCCCGCCTCTTTTGGGATCGTAAAGACGAACCATCAAGTCAAGCCGCTTCTGCTCCCTCACCGCCGCAACTCCGAAAAGACTGGGAACATGAATAATTCCAAGCCCCCGTATCTCCATGTGATAGCGCGTAACCACTATCGGAGCCCCGATGATGGCCCCCGAACTGTCCTGCCGAAGCGAAGTTATGTCGTCCGAAACCAGCGCATAGCCCTTCCTGATCAGGCCCAGCGCTATTTCACTCTTTCCAAGCCCAGGCTTGCCTTCAATCATCACCCCTACCCCCATGACCTCAACCATGGTTCCCTGCCGCTTGATGCATGGAGCCATCAGATTCTCCATAAGGATAGTAGCGGCATTCACAAAATGCTTGGTTATAGCTTTCGTTCGCAATATCGGCACTCTGTACTTGTCGGCAAGCTCTTTTACGCAAGGAAATACCCTTTTATGTCGCGAAAAAACCACGCACGGAACCTTTTGCGCAAAAAAATGCGCAAGCCTTTCCTGCCTTTCCTTTTTTGATAAAGAAGACAAATAAGAATATTCCGCAAGCCCTATAACTTGCACACGCCTCTGCGGGAAATGCTGCAGAAAGCCCGCCAATCCAAGCCCCGGACGATTGATAGCAGCCTCCGGAATACTCCTGTTGAGCCACTTTTTCCCGGCTATAAGTTCCAAGTCTATGCTGCGCTGACCGGACTCCAGGAACGAACGTACCGTTACCTTGTTCTTGTACTTCGATTCACTGATCATTGATGGTTGTTAAACTCCTGTCTTTTCACACGTTGTAAAACTGCAATCCTGCATCCTCTTCCGCTGCCTTCTAACCTGATCTGACGCTCTATTCTGTCAATCACGAAGTCAAGCATCACGCAGTTTATCACTATTTTGTTCTGCTTCAATCTTAATGTGATTACCGGCCTGTACAATAATTTCAGTCAGCTTGTTGTGCCTGGCCGTAACTTCTGTCAACACTCGCGCCTACTCTACATTTTAAACTTCCGCCCCAGGTAAAGCTCCCTGCTCACCTTGTCGTTGATAAGAAAAGAGCTTTTGCCCTCCCGAAGCACTTTGCCTTCATATAATAAATAAGCCCTGTCTACCACCGCAAGAGTTTCCCGTACGTTGTGGTCCGTAATCAGTATCCCCAGTCCTCGATCCCTCAAGCCGATTACAATTTTCTGGATTTCATCGACCGCAAGAGGATCAACCCCGCTGAAAGGCTCGTCCAGCATGATAAGAGCCGGATTCGTAACAAGCGCACGGGTAATCTCAAGCTTCCTCCGTTCCCCTCCGCTCAAGGTGAACGCCTTCTGACGTCTGACATCTTCCAAACCCAGATCGCGCAGAAGCTTCTCTAAACGTTCATTCCTCTCATCCCTGTCAAGGTCCAACGTCTCCAGAATAGCCATGACATTGTCTTCAACACTCAGCTTCCGGAAAACTGAAGGTTCCTGGGGAAGGTAACCCAGCCCCATCCTGGCCCGTTTATACATCGGCTGCCTGGCAATATCCTTTCCTTCAAATTCGATTCTACCGCCGTCCGGACGAATCAACCCCACGACCATGTAAAATGTCGTCGTCTTGCCCGCTCCGTTCGGCCCGAGCAAACCGACTATCTCTCCGGGGCCCACCCGCAGATTCACGTCCGCGACCACAGTTTTTCCATGATACCGTTTTACAAGATTCGTTATCTCTACCAGATTGCCGGCCATATCGCCTCCTCTTTCCGGACCTGTTCATGAGATGCTGAAACAGTCAATTTTCAACTCCCGCTGAAGAACCTTCCGCTGAGTCTCTTCGAACCTCCCTGGCTGTCCCGGCTCCCGCCCCCCCGTTGACGTCAGCGCTGTTCCGGCCCTCTATGCGCAGATGCGCGCGCTTGGCCAGCAGCTTGTCATCGTCAACCCAGAAAGTAATCTGTTTTGCCTTGAGTTCATTTTGCCCTTCGTTTACCACCGCATCGCCCATAAGTATGATTTCACCCTTTGCCACAAAATAAATGGCCTTCTCACACGTCGCAGTCCTCTTCGGTCCAAACACCCGCACATTGCCCAGCGCACTCACAGCCTTGATACTCTCCTTGCCCTTAAAGAAAATCCGCAGAATGTCCGAACGAATTTCGACCCTTTGGTCTACCGCCTTAACATCTCCTTTAAACTCGGCAATATCCCTCTGGTAGTCATAGGTCATAGTCTCCGATGTCACGACAGTCGTGTTCGTCCCCGTTTTTGCCTCGTCCTCAGCAAAACAAAGCCCGCCTGCAAATACAAGCGCTGCAACAATCAACCTAGTCATCGCCATCCCCCTCCTGCCCGCCTGCGAAATGTTTCACTCCTTCAAGGCCTCCGCTTAATTCCACTCGAACATCTGAGACGATCTTCACTGTTTTCTTCCCGCGTTCCCACTCCAGCCCCCTCCCGGTTATCACCGAATTACCGCGCCTGAATACCACCCTGGATTCCGAAACAAGCCTTCCCTTCGATCTGTCAAAAATACACTCTTCTGCCTTCATAACCATTTGGACCTCGCCAACCGGTCCGTAAAACTCCACCTTGACATCCTCCGCTTTGACCAATCCCTTTTCAGCCGACATCGACCCGGCGAACAACTGAGAACGGAGCTTACCTTCATCGTCAAACTCCAGGGGAAGTCGCACGTTCCGTCCAGTACCCTCTTCCATCTTTCCGTTGTCGGCGCCAATCGAAACAACAAGTGCAACAACAGGTATTATCAGCCCCGGGCGCATTCTGTTAAACAACTTCATCAATCTCTCTCAATACGCCGTAAAGCTTCCGGACCGCTGGAAGCGACAACACCGTGTCCCTGTCCGAAAGCGACTGACCAGGGTCTTTGTGGCACTCAAGAAAAACGGCGTCACACCCCGCAGCAACAGCTGCGCGAGCCAAAACCGGCGCCATGTGCGATTCGCCCGAAGACCTCTCTCCAGCCCCGCCGGGCCGCTGCACTCCATGCGTCGCATCCGCCACCACGGGGCAACCGAATTCGGCCAGCCGAACCATGTTTCTCATATCCATGACAAGATCATTGTAACCAAACGAATTGCCGCGCTCCGTAACAAGAATCCTCCGGTTACCCGTGCTGGATACCTTTTTTACCGCATTGGCCATCTCAGATGCGGCCATAAACTGTCCTTTCTTGATATTTACAGCCCTGCCGCTCTGCCCGGCGGCAACAAGAAGATCGGTCTGCCGACACAGAAAAGCCGGTATCTGCAATGCATCAACAACGCCCGCAACCAGGGGCACTTCACTCTCATTATGAACATCAGTAAGCGCCGGAACACCGAATTTCTCGCGCACTTCCCTGAGTATCTCAACGCCCCTGGAAAGACCCGGACCGCGAAACGACTTATGAGACGAGCGGTTCGCCTTGTCATAAGAAGCCTTGAAAATAAGAGGCACGGATTCTTTCTCTGCCCACCGGGAAAGATACCTGGCTATCCCCATAACCGTGTCGCGCTCCTCAAGCACACAGGGCCCCGCAATAAGCGCAAGCGGCGCAGCGCCTCCGATTTCAACCGATCCAATTTTTATCTTCCTCGACATACCTCTTACCTCAAAAAAATCTCTCTCCCCCTCCCCGCATCCCTTCCGCGCCCGCAGCAGGAATTGCGGGTTAAGTGAGTCGGGTAAGGGTATACGGTTAAGGGTGG
>CAYTRK010000040.1:0-12884 GCA_964440205.1 uncultured Victivallaceae bacterium | reverse complement strand
TATGAAAACGAATGAAAGCTGGGAAGATCGATTGACGACTACGGCGACGACTACGAATTACGATATACCTTCGCTAAAGCTACGGCGGACATGAGAGCGGTGCTCCCAATTGTCTGCCCTAGTCGTCGACCGAAAGGGACAGGAAAGTGGGGGGAGAATCGGGCATCTGCTCTAACTACCTGCCAAATTGTCAGTTAGACAGATAAGAATCCGGATTTCTTACCACAACCATTTATTGAGGAAGGAGCAATACAATAACCTTTTTGAACCCAATGCTTCTCTGGGCCCTGCCTGCGGGCCTTATTCCTCTTGCGGTGCATTTGCTCAACCGGCTGCGCTATCGGTCTGTGCAATGGTCGGCAATGATGTTCGTTGTGTCTGCATCGAGAAGTTCAATCCGCAGGGCAAAGCTGAAGCACTATCTTCTGCTTCTGGCTAGAACCCTGGCTGTAATAATGCTCGTCCTTGCCATGGCTAGACCCACGGTCGGGGGCTGGATGGCTGGATTTATTGGCGGCGGCCCGGACACGGTCATTGTTGTTCTGGACAGATCCGCAACAATGGAGGACATAGATCCCCGGTGGCGGCGCAGCAAACGCGAGCGAGGCATTGATTTGCTTCAGGCGGCAGCGAAAATGAACGCATATTCATCTTCTCGTTTTGTCCTGATCGAAAACGTATTTAAAACTCCCCGGCAACTTGCTTCCCTGGAAGGATTCGACAAGATGTCGCTCACTTCAGGCACCGATACCTTCGCGGATATTCCCGAGATGCTCACCTCCGCCGCCGAATATATGATGAAAGACCGTACCGGCAATACGGAGATATGGATTGTTTCCGACCTGCAGAAAAATAGCTGGCGCAACGATAGCCCTGAATGGGAGAAAATCCGTTCCCGCCTTGTCGCCCTGCCCCAGGACGTACATATTCGCATAATCCCGCTGATTTCCGCAGAAATCAAAAATGTCCTTATTTCCTTTGAAGGAACCCACGAAATGCTTTCGGCTGAAAAACCTCAACTGCTCGTGCAGTTCAAGTTGTCCCGGTCGCAAACAGCTCCGTCAACTTTTCCGATCGTAAAGTCCATAAATGGCGTACGTTCACAAAGCGCCATAACCATGGATGCCATGGAGTCATCGCATGAAATAGCCATAGACATACCCCGAAACGAGCGTAAGACCGGATGGGGCAAGATCGAATTGCCTGCCGACGATAACCCCAGGGACGGATACTGTTACTTTGCTTACGGTGACCGCCCCACCCGCAAAGCAGCGATAGTATCCGCCAGGCCATCAGCGAACCCGATAACTTCCCTTGCATTATCCCCCGGGCCGGAACGCTTCAATACTTCCGTCAAGCTCATCAGCCCCCGTCAGATCGCGAAAACAGACTGGCACGAACTCTGTCTGCTCATCTGGCAGGCCCCTTTTCCCGGCCCGGACACCGCCGACCGGATCGAATCGTTTGCCCGCGACGGCGGCGCTGTTCTTCTGCTTCCGCCCGGCGAGTCGATCACAGGCGACACAGGCTCAAGTGAAATGTTCGGAGTCCGATGGAAATCGATTGAAACCAGATCCTCAGCCAAACCTCACAGGGTGAGCCAGTGGAATCAACAGGAAGGCCCACTTTCCCGCACAACCGAGGGCAACAACCTGCCGGTATCCGACCTGGTTTTCCGACGCAGGCAGAATGTGGCGCGAGAGAGCCAGAACTGGTACTCGCTGGCAACATTTGCAGACCATAAACCGTTCCTTCTAAGAAGAAAGATCGGACGGGGCAATGTCTACATCTGCACATCTCTGCCCGACAAAAACTGGTCAACCCTTGGGTCGGGAACCGTATATGTCCCCATGCTGCAACGCATGCTGCAACAGGGACAGGAAAGACTGCTTACCATAAAACACGAGGTTTGCGGAAAATGGCGCCCGGAGTCAGACCTCTCAGGCTGGGTATCCGTCGGAGCCGACAGACCCCGCGACCCGGCAAAGGACGCAGGTGTATACAGGAAAGGCAAACGGCTCACAGTTTTAAACCGGTCGGCTATGGAGGATGAACCGGTCTTTTTCGACAAAGATCGGCTGAACAAGCTTTTCCGCGGCCTGCGAACCTCCGTAGAACCAGATCTAAGCAGGCGCACGGCAGAGAATCTTCAAAGCGAAATATGGCAGTATTTCGTGCTTGCTTCACTGTTGTGCCTCGCGGTCGAGTCGTGGCTTTGCGCTTCCGGAAGAAGGAAGAGGGAGAAAACCCGATGAAAACCGAATTCTGGGATTTTTCTGTAAACTTGTGGTTTCTTCTTGCAGGTGGATTTCTGGTTGCGCTTTCCCTGTGGTTTACAATCAGGCAGCTATCCCGCTCAGGAAGGCGCCCGGTCATGGTTCTCGCTGAAGCTATCAAGACCATAGTCTGCCTCATGCTTCTTGTAACACTTCTGGCGCCGGAAAAGGTCCACTCGATCAGGAAAGAGGAGAATCCCGCCCTCGCCGTTCTGCTTGATTCCTCGAAAAGCATGATGACCGCCGACGTGCTTGATCCCTCGGAGAAAGTCATCACCCGCCAGCAATGGGTAGAAAAAACACTCACAAACGGGCTTCCGGAATCGCTTGAGTCCCGCTTCGATACTTTTTTGCACAGATTCTCCTCCGTCAATACCAACTCCGACAGCATTCATGGAACCGACATCAACCGCGCACTTAAGGAAGCAAGGGAACGCCACGAAAATCTTCGTGCCGCGCTGTTGATTTCCGACGGGGACTGGAACAAAGGCCGATCTCCCGTCTCCGCCGCAACAGGGTACAGCGTTGATGATGTTCGTATTTTTGCTGTCTCTGTCGGCTCGGACCGTTACCTCCCAGACCTGGAAATACAGGATGTAAAAGCTCCGGCTTACTGCCTGGCAGGCGAAAGCGTAACAATACCATTCACCGTACAAAGCCGCCTTCCGGACGATATATCCACAACGGTCTCATTGCGCTCCGCGTCGGGCCTGCTGTCTCAAAAGAAAATAATCATCCCGGCAATGGCCAGGATACATGAAACGTTGATTTTCAACCCGGAAAGAGAAGCTGAACTATCGCTTTCTGTAACTGTACCCGTTCAGCCCGAAGAATACCTTGAGGAAAACAACAGCCGTAATTTCCGCATCTCTGTCCGGCAGGAAACGCTAAGGGTTCTTGCTGTGGAATCTCTGCCCCGGTGGGAATACCGGTTCATTCGCAATGCCCTTATCAGAGATCCTGGCGTTGAAGTCGATTGCCTCCTTTTTCACTCGGGAACGGATATCGGACCCGGAGCAGGCCCTCATTACATATCGTCTTTTCCTGAAAACAAAAAAGAGCTTTCCGTTTACGATGTCGTTTTCATAGGAGACGTTGGCGTCAAGGAAGGTCAACTCACATCCGAACAGGCGAATATGCTCAATGGCCTTGTTAAAGAACAGGGAAGCGGAATCGTTTTTCTGCCCGGTCCTCAGGGCAACGAGCTTTCCCTTGGTGGCACGTCTCTGGAAAAGCTGATCCCTGTAAAAATGGACCCGTCGAAGCCCGAGGGGACTGGCTCCCCGATGCCATCCCGGCTCTTGCTAACTTCAAGGGGCAAAGGTCATCTGCTCACCATGCTCAATGCGGATCCGGCAAGGGACAGAGCCATCTGGCGTTCCCTGCCCGGGTTCTACTGGAGCGCGCCGGTCATCAAATCCAGCCCAGGCGCCACAGTGCTTGGCGCTCATTCAAGCCTGCGCAATAAGCACGGCAGGATACCGCTGCTGGTAACCCGGCGGGCAGGCAATGGAAAAGTTCTGTTTATGGGAATGGACGGCGTATGGCGATGGCGCAGAGGGGTCGAAGACGTCTATCACTACAGGTTCTGGGGACAGGTCGTCAGGTGGATGTCGCACCAGAGACATATCGCGCACTCGCAGGGTATGCGCTTCTTCTACTCGCCGGAAGATCCCACTGTAGGAGAAGATATTTTCGTTTCGGCCACGGTTTTCGATGACTCCGGGTTTCCCGTTCAGGGCGGCAGAGTGATAGCAAAAACAAGATCCCAAAACAACAAATCAAGCGCCAGAATGCTCAAAGCCTCAGAAGAAGGATGGGGCGTTTTCGAGGGTTCTTTCAAAGCGCGGCAATCCGGCCCGATGGCGCTTACGCTGACCCACGACCCGACGGGCAGAAGCGTCAAGACCACCATCGATGTTTCCCATCCCCGCCTCGAAAAAGCAGGACGCCCGGCCAGGTCCGAGACGTTACGCGAAATAGCGGCAATTACCGGCGGCGAATGCGTCGGCATCGACAAGTTCGCGGACATTGTTCGTGAACTGTCTCTGCTTCCCGAGCCCGAGGCCGAAGAACGCCGCATGCGTTTATGGGGCCATCCCGTGTGGTTTCTTGTTATAACGCTGGGACTTACATCGTATTGGATCATTCGAAAGCTAGCCGGAGTGGTATGAACCCATGAAAACCGAATTTTCGAAAGCAAGCAGGGACGAGCAGGAGCGCCTGACCACCAGCGAGGGTTTCTCTGTCATCCTTCCCACCAGACTTACGCGAAAACTGGACGCCTTCACCAGGCATCTTTGTATAGCAGAAACCCTGCTTACCGTTTCGGGCGCAGTATCGGGACTGTTCCTCTCCTACCTGCTGCTCTTCATAATGGAAAGGTTCTGGCCCGCCCCGCAGTGGCTGCGCTTCGCGTTGCTGCTGCTCGGCGCGGTTTCGGCGGCTGGCTTCGCGCTTTACTGGAGCCACCACTGGATCTGGCGCCGACGGCCAATTGAAAAAATTGCCCGCATGATAAGGAAGCGCGAACCGCGGTTCGGCGACCGCCTGCTGGGCGCTGTCGAACTCTCCCGGCACAACGACCCGGCCTACGGCGCGTCCCCTCAACTCTGCGCGGCTGCCATCCGTCAGATAGCCGATGAGTCCGAAAAACACGACCTTGCCAACGCCGTGTCTCAAAAAAAGCCGAGAATCTTCTTTGTTTCGTTCCTGCTTCTGGCCGGACTTATCTCCATACCTGTGGCAATGCTGCCCCGGGCCGGCTGGAACACCGTGCACAGATGGGTCAGGCCCTTCGCCAGCATCCCGCGATACACCTTTGTCAACGTTCACGATCTCCCGAATGAACTTGTCGTACCGCGCGGAGAGGAATTCAAACTCCAATGCAGGCTGGACAAACATTCCAGATGGCGCCCGTCTGCCGCTGTCGCACGAATGGGAAATCAGCCTGCCTTGAAGACCCGGGAAACTGACGGATCATACGAATTCACGATCCCCGGCCAGACGGAAGAAAATACTTTTTTGCTCAAAATAGGAGATTTTAGACAATCCATACCTGTTCGTCCCAGGCAAAGGCCCGAACTTGCCGGCCTGCGTTGTGAAATATCCTTACCCGCTTACCTGCAACACAGCCCGCGGGAATTCGTAGTCAAGACCCCAAATGTAGATGTCCTCGAACAGAGCCGCGTCAGATTCACAGGCGAAGCCAGCCGTGAATTGTTTTCGGCAAGGCTTGAAACCGGCGGCAGCCGCCAGAGATTGCCCGTGCAAGGCAGCTCTTTCCAGACTCCGTTCACGCAGCCAACCAACTCGACGGAATATGTCTTTACCTGGAAGGACCGCTTCCGACTCAGCGGGAAAAAACCGCGGGAGGTTGAAGTCAAAACCGTTGAGGATATGCCGCCGTTTGTTGAATGCAGGAACCTGCCGCAGGCGGTTGCCATACTGGAAAACGAAGCAATTGTCTTCAATGTTGCCGCCGACGACGATTACGGGCTCAAGCAGGTATGGCTCAACTGGTGGTGGAACAAGGGCGGCGAAGACGACGACAGCCTGAACTCGAAGACCGTTTGGGAAGGCGGCTCCGAAGCAAAGGAGGTTGTGCAAAAATTCACTTTTTCTCCCGTGACGATGCAGATCCCTGAAGACACCTCTGTAAGGCTCTGCGCGTATTCAACCGATTATTTGCCCGGACGCAAGCCATCGGCCTCTTCCATACACAGGATATTCATACTCAGCAGTGCGCAACATGAGAAACTGCTGAGACAAAGCCTTGACGACATTCAAGCGAAGATCGAGGAACTTGCGCGGGCGGAAGAAGAACTCATTAACCGGAACCAGGGACTTAAGCCCGACAAAGCCGGGGATATGGACCCGGAGACCCTCGAAGAGGAACTACGCAAGAGCGAAGACAGCGAAAGAAAAGGCGCTTCTTCCCTCGAAGAGCTGCGCGCGGAGATACAGGAACTCATGAAAGAAGCAATGCGCAACAACAATATCAGCTCAGAATCAATACGCAAATGGAGCGAACAGATGCGCGAGATGCAGAAGCTTGCCGGCAATGAAATGCAACAGGCCGCCAATAAACTGGGCCGGGCCGCCGATTCGCCTTCAGAACAACAGGAATCACTCGAAGAAGCGATCGACCTGGAAAAAGAGATACTTGAGAAACTGCGGAAAATGTCTTCCTCCATGAACCAGTCAATAGAAGATATGATTGCGGCAAGTTTCGTAAATCGGCTTCTATCTATAGCTTCGAAAGAAGGTGACATACGGAGTTCGCTTGAAACCCTGATTCCAGAGATCGTCGGCCTTTCCCCGGAGGAACTGCCTGACAAAAGCAAAAAAAGTGTGGCGGTGTTGGCGGGCAAACAAGGAGACACAGCCAGAAAGGCGGGCTATATCCAGGATGATCTCATCGGTTACTACGCGCGAACCCAACAGGAACCGTTTCACGTTGTCTATAAGGAAATGAAAGAAGCCCAGGCCGTGAAAGGCCTCAAATCCGTACGCAAGAGCATTGAACAGAACCGCGGGTCGATATCAATGAAAGAACTCAAGGCGTGGCAGGATCGCTTCTTGACGTGGGCCGATTACCTGCGAAAAAACTGTTCCGCATGCGAGGGATCAGGCCAGGAACAGGGGCAGGAGACCGAGCTTTCAGAGACCGATATCCAGATCATTATAGACCTGATGCGGGCAAGGCAGAGAGAAGAAGACCTCAGAGAACAGACACGCCTGGTGGACAGCGAAAAGGATTCCAATGAAAACTACACGGCCGCCGCCATTAAGTTGTCCCGCATCCAGGAAGACATCGCCGATGACATGCGTCCACTGGAGAGAATTGCACAGAATCGCAAACTCAGGAACCTGATAGATAAAGTCGTGGGAGAAATGGTCAACGCCCGGATGTACCTGGCCAGACCGCAAACAGGCGCCACAACTATAGCAATAGAAACGGAAATAATTGAATTGCTGTCCAATAGTATCAAGCAGGCATCAGGCAACTGCAGCCAGGCCCAGATGGCGGCCCTGCAGATGATGCTGGGCATGAGTTCTTCGGCAGGCGCTTCAGGAGGCGGGAGCAATGCCGGCGGAGCTTCTAACGCGGCAAATATCGAAGGAACGGCGACTACCGCGGAAATTGAACCTGAGAGTCGCGACGTTGACAAGGCGTCGGGACGCAACCCCGACGAATTTCCCAGAGAGTACAGAGACCTGCTGGAAGCCTATTTCAGAGCTGTGGAAGAACAGGAGGCAAAACGATGATCCCGCTTAAACTCAAATATATGTTCACGTTTCTGGCTGTGTCGCTTTTGTGTACTCTAAGCGTCACCAGTCAGGATGTGCTCACCTACCGTGGAAATCCCATACCCGCGGAAATCGAGAACATGTACGTAACCGGCCTGAATTTCCTGAAGAGAACTCAGTCTGACGACGGCACGTGGAAAGAAAGACACGGCAATGAACCGGGCGTAGTCGGCCTGGCCGTGCTTGCCATGCTTGCACACGGGGAGAACCCGAATTTCGGTCCCTACAGTCTGACAATCAAAAAAGGAATAGACCATATCCTTTCCTCCGCGAACGAGAAGAACGGCTATATCGGTTCATCAATGTACAACCACGGATTTGCCACCCTTGCGCTTGCCGAAGCATATGGCAGCGTCAACGACCCGCGAATAGGACCTGCCCTTAAAAAAGCCGTGGACCTTATTCTAACCGCACAGGCCCGCAATCCGAAAGGCGGCTGGCGCTATTCACCCGAACAGACCAATGCCGACACCACAATAAGCGGAGCCCAGATGGTCGCCCTGTTCGCCGCCGCCAACGCAGGCATCCCTGTACCGGGCAAAGCAATTAAGAAAGGGTTGAGTTTCTTCCGGCACACTCAATCTCCAAACGGAGGATTCGGCTATACCTCTCCCGGAAGCAGCAGCCCGCCCCGGAGCGCAATAGGAACGCTCGTATTCGCCATCGCCAGACAGAAAGATACCCGGTCATTCAAAGCCGGGTACAGGAACCTCAAACAAACACACGCCAACAACACCAGCTATCCGTTTTATTTACTCTATTACGCCTCCCAGGCTTTTTTTCACGCAGACATGAAAGAATGGCGCAAATGGAGCAGCGCCAATGCAAGGAAACTTGATGCCACACAGGCCGAAGAGGGAAGCTGGACCGGTCCTCACGGAAAAACCTTCTCCACTGCCTGTTCACTTCTTTCCCTTGCAGTCGAGTACCGACTTCTTCCAATATATGAAAGATGATCATTGTCAGAATAGCGTCAGAGACAAACGCACGAAGAGGAAGAACAGGAGAAAAGCAGTTGTGAGTTCGGCGCCGCAAGCGGCTATTGATAAAACACCCTTTAAACGATACTGTCAAAAAAACATCAGGAGATATTACATGAATCGTTACGCTTATTTGGTGGTTTCTTTTGTGCTGTGCATACTGTGGGCCTGTCCCGCCGTCCGCTCGGAAATAGTCATCAATCACGTCGAACCCGACGAGCCGAGCAAGGAGATTTCCGTCCCAGACCCCGAAAACAACCCCGGGGAGGAGGAAAAAACCAAAGCATCAGGCTCCGATATGCTGGTTTTCATAAACGAGGATAAGCTCCACGGGAGACTCGTTAATGTAGACCCGGCAGACGGAGTCTTACGATGGCTTACATCTCGAGCAAAAGACCATATTTCCTTCCTCCTGCCGTCGATCAAAAGAGTCGGCCTTGCAAAGCGAAATTCAAATCAGGCCCCGGAACACAAGTCCAGAATAGAACTGACTAACGAGGACGTGCTGACCGGAGACATCCTTTCAATTGACAAAACAAATCTTGTTATAGACACATGGTACGCTGGTAAATTGAAGGTTAAACGCTCAATGCTCGCGAAAATCGCGCCGAATACCCAGGTCAGCGAATACGTCTACAGGGGACCTTCAGACATATCAAACTGGAATGTGGGAACACATTCGGGAGCCAAATCGTGGGCGTTCAAGGACGGCTCCCTCATGTCTCTCACATCAACGCCCATTGGTAGAAAATTCGAGAATCTACCCGACAAAAGCGCGATTCATTTCCGGGCATCCTGGATTGGATATCCCTCATTTTACCTGGCTCTGTATACCGACAACATTGACCAATATCATGGAAATACTTATCTTCTGAGAATAAGCTCTTCCAGCGTCTACCTGCAACGCTACTCCCGACGCCAAGGCTCAAGCAACCTGGGCTCAGCCAATATCAGCCAGTTCAGTAACCGCCGAGGGCACGGGTTTCAGGACCACGCTTTCGACATATTGGTCGACAAGGAAAAGAAAGAAATAACTATGCTGGTCGACAGGCAGAAAATCAACCGATGGGTGGACGCCAGCGATAGTTTCGCCGGGCTCGGCAAAGGCATCCTCTTCCAACCCAGCAACAATCAACCTTTCAAAATCAGCGATATCCGGATAAAGAAATGGGACGGAACGCTGCCAGGCCCGAAGACAGAAGTGAAAACCGAAACCAAGGACATGATTGTGTTCTCTAACGGCGACAAAGTCTCCGGCAGCCTTGTCTCCATTTCGGAGGGCAAAGCGAGTTTCCAGACCGACTACGCCGAACTTTCCGTACCAGTCAAACGAATCGCATCTATAAGCATGGCTGACGAGACACGGCACAGGGCAAGAAGAAATGCGAATGATATTACCGCCAGTTTTTCGACAGGCGGCAAGGTCACAGTCGCTCTGAAAGAGATCAAGGAAAATCTTGTTACAGGTTCAAGCGAAAACTTCGGATCGGTCAAACTCAGGCTGGAAGCCTTCAACGCAATTGCTTTCAACATCTACAACAAACCGGAAGAGAAAGCAGACGGCGAAGCCGAAGTTGAGGATAATCCCGAAGTGGAAGCTCTCTTTGAAATGTTCGAATTGTAAACCAGAATTGAAAAAAATTTATGATAAACTATGACTCCATCACAAAGGTTTTCGGGGGAAACCGAAAGCCCGTAACCGCGCTCAAGAACGTCAATTTCACAGTTGACCAAGGCGACGTAGTTGTGCTTCTCGGTCCATCTGGCTGCGGCAAGACCACAACGCTTCGCCTCACCAACCGACTGGAAACACTCACCAGCGGCACAATCACGGTAAACGGCAAAGACATCGGTAAGGTGGACCCGGTAAAACTTCGCCAGTCCATGGGCTATATCATCCAGGAAATAGGCCTTTTCCCGAACAAGACCATCGGCGAGAATATCGCCGTGGTGCCGCAAATACTCAAATGGAACAGGGACCGCATTGACAAGAGAATTGATGAACTGCTGCGCATGGTCAACCTGGACCCGGAATCGTTCCGAAACCGGTATCCGGCAGAGCTCTCCGGGGGCCAGCAGCAACGTATCGGGGTTGCACGCGGGCTTGCCGCCGAACCAGACGTACTTCTTATGGACGAACCGTTCGGGGCGATCGATCCTATCAACCGGGAACGGATCCAGGATGAATTCATGCGCCTGCAGGGCAAACTGAAAAAAACAGTGATCTTTGTCTCCCACGATATTCACGAAGCAATCAAGGTGGGCGACAAAATAGCCCTCTTTCAGGAAGGACAGGTTGTCCAGTACGATACCCCGGAAGTCCTGCTGACACAGCCTGCCAACAAATTTGTTGCCGATTTCGTAGGAGCCGACCGCACACTGAAAGTGCTTGGTCTCAAACGTGTAAGAGACGCTGTAAACAAAGAGCCGCCTAACGTTATAGACTCCGAAACAAGCGCATCTGATGCCTTGAAGTATCTGGAAAAGGCCGGAACCAGATTCGGCATCGTAATCAAGGACAAAACCGCAAGGGGCTACGTAACGCCGAAAATGCTCAAACACGAATCCGGCAAAGCCGGATCTATTGCCGAAGAATTCCCGGTAACACTCGAAATGCGAAGCCCCTTAAGAGACGCGCTCTCTTACATGCTGATGAACGACCTGCTCGTGCTGTGCGTCGAAGACGAAAACGGCCATTTTGCCGGCACGGTTTCCTACCGGGATATCCAAAGCGCCATACTTGATATCTACTCATCGGAAGACGGCGAAGGGGAAAGCGATATATGAACGTCCTGAACTTCATCAGGGAAAACATGGACATCTGCATTACCCTGACGTTAGAGCATCTCCTGATTGTGGGTGTCGCCCTGGGAATTGCGCTGGTTATCGGAGTGCCTGCAGGGGTGCTGATAACCCGCCACGAGCCTGTCGCAAAAAGGGTCATAAATGTGGCCAATGTGTTGATGACCATCCCGTCAATCGCCTTGTTTGGACTCATGCTTCCCCTGCTCTCCCCGTTCGGCCACGGCATGGGTAAGGTTCCTGCAATCATTGCGCTTGTGCTGTACAGCCAGCTCCCCATTATCCGGAACACCTACGTTGCCATTAAAAACGTCCCCCCGGAGATCATAGATGCTGCGCGGGGCATGGGAATGTCCCAGTGGCGACTTCTAAAAGAAGTCGAGATACCCCTGGCTGTTCCTGTCATTCTTGCAGGAACACGTACCGCCGCGGTCATGTCCATAGGCATTGCGGCAATTGCGGCATATATCGGGGCCGGTGGGCTTGGAGTTTTGATTCAGCGCGGCATCGACCAGGCATATGACGAGAAAATTATGGCAGGCGCAGTCCTGGTATCTCTGCTGGCGATTATCGTCGATGCGGGCACTGCAGGCCTCGAATGGCTTGCTACTCCGAAAGGGATCAAAGTGGAAAGAAAGACAGGCCAGTGACAGCGCTCAAACAACTATACAGGTTTATTCTGCTGATCCTGATTCTCTCTTTCGGGGTGATGCTTGAACGTGTCGGGGTCATAGACTACTTCACTGTTCCGGAGCACTGGAACGAAGTGCTCCGGCTGGCCGGAGAACACATGACCCTTGTCGCCATAAGCATGACGCTGGCTACCGTTACCGGCTTGATAGTAGGCATCGTATTCACCCGGCGAAGCTTCAGGAAAGTTTCCGGCATCATAATGTATATAGTTGGACTGGGGCAAACCATTCCATCGTTGGCCGTACTTGCGCTGGTTATGGGAGTCCTCCATATAGGCGCCAAAACCGCCATCTTTGCGCTCTTTATCTACTCTGTTCTCCCCATTGCTCGCAATACTCTGGCCGGCATTACCTCCGTTCCCCCATCCATGATAGACGCCGCCAAAGGAATGGGCATGACACCGTTCCAGATCCTGGTATCTGTAGAACTGCCAAATTCCATGCGCGTGATTCTCACCGGATTCCGCGTGGCGCTGATAATCAACATCGGGACAGCAGCGCTGGCCTATCTTATTGGCGCAGGCGGACTCGGCGAACTCATTTTTACCGGCATAGATATGATGCAGACAGAGAAAATGCTCGCAGGCGCGCTCCCGGTAACAGTAATGGCATTGTTCGCCGACTTCCTCTGCAGCCTCCTCCGCTACGCCCTCATCCCTCGCGGCCTCAGATTGAAAGAGGCCTGATCCGAAGTAGCAAGAACTTGCCAGCCTGATCAATCTGCTTGCAAAAGCTGACGACTCGATCATAATGATTTCAATGAAAGGGTAGTGGTAAAAGTTTTATGAAAACGAATGAAAGCTGGGAAGATCGATTGACGA
>CAYTRK010000039.1:0-12949 GCA_964440205.1 uncultured Victivallaceae bacterium | reverse complement strand
GCTCTCGATTATCGGCTCTATATGCTTGATTGCTGTTTTCGGACGCCCTTTTTCCAGGGCCTTGTCAGCCTGCTTCCATGCGTCCTCCCGCAACCATTTATTGTTTGCAGCTCCGCCTGCTCCGGTCATCAACAAACCAAGCACGACTATCCACCCGAATCTCAACCACGATCTACGCATAAGACCGCCTCCTTTCGCTTTCTATAGAATATACGTCGGCCACACTGATTTTCTTCAGCAACTGTTTGTCTTTTTCTTCGTCTGATCTTTCGGCGTGCAGAGCTGTGCACCAATACATCATAGTCCGCATAAAAAATCAATTTGGATGTCTGAGAAAAAACTGCGCGCCCACTACGAAATCCTGCGAGATATGCGGGCTAAGATTTGATTTGGCTTGAGTTACAAACAAATAATTAAGTATCGTCATAAACAGTTCAGCATAACTGCAACAGAGCAAAGGCACAGAAAGTAAGGTTTCTTACTGGAGAAGCTTTAAACACGAAAGGAGGGGTTGTCGGTAAATTTCGGGCTAAGGAAACAATTGATGGTTATCTGGGAATACATAAAGGTAAAAGGAAGAATATAATGAATCAGAAAATATTTGTCGCACTGCTTCTTGTTTCATCGTTTGTTGCATCTGCATGGGGACAGATGGCCGGTTTGCCTGTTGCCAATGACGCCGGCACGAGGGTCCCGGATTCGAAAATGGTTTCCGCAGGCCTGGTTATGGGAGACGACCTGAATCTTTACGGGGGGCGTGTGAACTATGCTGTATCACACCAGTTGTCGCTCTTCGGCGACATGGGAATTGTTGACCCTGATGGGGGTGACAACGGATGGGCCATTCAGGGTGGCGGTCTTTTCTGCCTGCCTTTTGATGCCCCTATTGACCTCGCCGCACGCGGCACCATGGGATATGCCAATTTGGATCAGGATATTGATCAAAGCTCGGTTGATGTGAACATGTTAACGGTTAATGCCAGCGCCCTTGGAAGCATGGACGTAGAGATGCTTACCCTTTACGGCCTCTTAGGTCTGAACTATACCCGTACAGAAGTTAGCGCCAGCGGCTTTAGTGATACGGATACCGAAACAGATCCTGTCATCGGCGGCGGAGCTATTTTTGCTCTCAATAAACAGATTTCTTTATATGGCGAAGTAATTCATATTGATGAAATATGGATCGGTTTGGGCGGCCGCCTCGCTTTCTAGCCTGAACTGTTTATCAACTTCAGAAAGTGATCAGGATAGTCAGATTAGCGCAACATGTTGCGCTAATCTGATTTATATAATGAGCTATGCCGCATAGCTGGCAGGGTGGAGAGCGCTGCTGCAAGGGCGCTATCCGCGCTCGCAGCACGAATCCTGCGAGATATGCGGGTTAACCCGAATTCACACATTGCAGAACGATGGGCAGCCGGGACCGCTTTTGCATGAGGCAGGCATATTGAAACTGCCGGACATACATTCGACCTGCACCCCTTCTTTCCTGATTTGATCCAGGATCTTCTCAAGCTTGCGGTTTGCCTTCTCTTTACCTGCCCTGGTGGGGCGGCCATCCCATGTAGTTTCGCCGTAGAGAATAATTTCATGCGCTTTTGTTCCCGCATCAAATCGCCATATCAGCTTTGCGACGTATTGAATAACAAAGAAGACTTCACGTATGGATGTATATGTTTCCTGATTAACTGATATTGAACAAGACTGATTTTTCCTTGAAAAATCAAGACAATCATCAAGGTTACCCGGTTTCCCTGTTAACATGTAACGTATGCTTTTCATATTTATATCTCTCCTACCATATCAGTCTGACTAAAGATAAAACTCCCAGCAGGCATGTGGCTATACCGACTGTTCCCTGCAAAGCCTTTTCCGGCACTTTTTTTACCGTCATCGTCGCCATTGGAATAGACAACATTGCTCCCATGGTCAGCGGCAAAGCCAGCGCCCACTCAATTGACCCTCTCAAAACAAGATACGCGATCAGTCCTACCGCACATGTTAACGACTCGCATAAAGAAGTAATTGCCACCGCTTTTCTTGGTGACAATCCTGAAACCATCTGGCCGGAAGTTACAAGAGGTCCGTATCCACCGCCGCTCATTCCCTTGTTGAATGCGGCAACCATACCAACAACTACTAAATTCCTGAGCCTGCACGGCCTTTTCCGTCTGCGGGTAGCTAAAACCGCCACCCCTGAAAAGCAGATAACAATGGCGATAGTTGCTTTAAGCCACACGACAGGTATGCTTATAGCAAAGAAAACCGCAGCTATAGCCCCTATAACACTCAACAACGACAACGACACAGCAGCGGACCTGGCCTTCCTGTCGCGCCAGAAATCCACGTTGCCATCCCTGTGATGCATAAAGGCCGCAGATAGCCCCGCCGCAAATTCACTCAGCAGAATACAAGGCACAACCTGGAGAGGCTCAAACCCTGCAAGAAGAAGCAAAGGTGTCAGCGTCGTTCCATAACCCATGCCAAGACTGGAATCAATGTATTCACATGACAGCGCCAGCAGAAAAACAAAAAACGCACACGTCTGGTCGCCACCCTCCGCAAAAGGTCAGGCCAAGCCGTAAGTCTGTCAGCTATCATAAATCATCGCTTTCTGTCTTCTGAATTAATAAACAAAAGAAAACATATGCAGGCCCCGTGCCAACTCCATGCCAAAACGAAAAACACCCAAAACAGTACTCTTTCAACTCTGAAAATAACCTTCCCGTTAAATATGATAGACACAGGTCGTCATATTTGATAGCACTCCTTGTTATATGACAGGGAAATAACATGCAACAGTTTCAATCAATACTTCTTAATGTATGGAGAGAAGCCTGCCGGCATATTGAGCTGGCAGAGTCGGCAAGTGTAATTGTGCCTATTCTGCGCAAGGATTTGCCTATCGAAGGACTTTGTGTATTCAGGATAGATCATGATGAATATTATGCGGAGACAGTGTTCGCGCATCTGCCTGACGCAGCAGGAATCGAACTGGCTGCGCAACATCATTTTTCCAAGAAGGAAACAAAGGAGCTCATAGACTGGTGCGAAGAGGGAAGCATCTGTCATTTTCCAAGCAAGGGAACTCGGGAGGGCATCATTAAATCGTTTATCCCGAAAAACACAAATCGGCACATTGTCGTCGGACCTCTTGCAGGTTCGGATAACAATTACGGCGCACTTGTTGTAATTGCCGAAGATGGCGGGTTTTTCGGAAAAAACCATTGCAGCCTGTTGCAGGAATTGCTTGATCCTTTCTCTGTTGCCCTGGAAAACGACGCAAGACTCAGAGAACTTTCGGTTCTTAGAAATGCGGCTGAAGCAAGAAATCAATCATTGCTTTCGCGACTCGGGCGTAAATCCCTCGGAGACACGATAGTGGGGGCGGATTCCGGATTGCGCGAAGTTATGGACCGCGTTGAACTGGTTGCCGGATCAGATGCGCCTGTACTCATACTGGGAGAAACAGGCTCAGGCAAAGAGTTGATTGCAAGATCTATACATAATAGATCGCATCGAAAAGATCATCCATTTATCCGGGTCAACTGCGGCGCAATACCACCCGAGCTGATTGATTCTCAGCTCTTCGGCCATGAGAAAGGATCTTTTACCGGCGCTTCATCTCAACATAAAGGATGGTTTGAGCGCGCGGATACGGGAACATTGCTGCTTGACGAAATTGCCGAATTGCCTCAAGCCGCGCAGGTCCGATTGCTGCGCGTTTTACAGGACGGCCTGATTGAGCGGGTAGGAAGCCAGAAGTCAATTCATGTGAATGTAAGGATCGTTGCGGCTACTCACCGTGATCTGCCCGGCATGGTAGCTGCCGGCAGTTTCAGAGAAGACCTGTGGTACAGAATCGCTGTTTTCCCTATAGTTCTGCCGCCGTTGAAAAACCGGCGCGAAGATATCCCGTCGCTAACCCGCCACTTTGCCAGGCGCGCAGCCACTCGCTTCGGCCTGGAAGAGGTCGTGCCCACGGAAAATGACATCGCCGTTCTTTCGTCCTACGACTGGCCGGGCAATATTCGCGAACTTGGCGCGGTTATTGACCGGGCCGCAATTCTGGGAAACGGTGAAACCCTGGAAGTGCAAAAAGCCCTGGGCGCTTCCAATGACATTTCATCAAAAATTCCGGATAACCCGGAGAAAAACCCCGAAACGGTTCAGACATCAGAAATCTCACCGCTTGACAAGGCAATAAAACACCATATTGAGGCGGCTCTCATGAAGACCCGGGGCCGCGTTGAAGGAACAGCGGGCGCAGCGTCGCTGTTGGAAATAAACCCCAACACATTGCGCGCTAAAATGCGCAAACTGCAAATCAACTGGCAGTCATTTCGCTAGCCCGCGTTTTTTCTCTCAAAAAACTTGAAAAGAGGCAGAGCGCCCGGCAGGAGTCGAACCTGCAACCACCTGATCCGAAGTCAGGCGTCAACATTTGAACATTATCAAATTATTCATGAATCTTTAAAATTGCCCTGTTTTGAGCAGCGCCAGCGTGCACGCCTCCAGAACATCGACTCCTCGTTCCTGAAGATCATTTTTCAATTGGGGGTTCTCTGCCCCGGGGTTCAGGATCACGCGTAAACACCCGACTTTTGCGATATCATCCTGCAACCTTGGATATACCTTGATCCCTTCAATTCCTTCAAAATGCGAGATTCTATTTGTGAGAGTTCTCTTGAATGTACGGTCAGATTTCTGGAGATCGCAAACACGGCCAAGCTGTATTGAGACTGACCCCATTGCACTAGCTTGAGCCACCCATATAGAGAAGATGAAAAAATGTATTTTTGGCCTTGCCCCCGACTATCCCGCATATCTCACAGAATTACTGAAAGAATCCTTCCTTGCCTTAACAAACGAAAAACAGAAGGATACAGGAAAAACAGAACCAGCCCCCTACAAGTGACGTCCCGCTCCGCGCCACGCGTGAGGTACACGGTTGGACTCAGGACAACAATCTCAAGAAGGAGAAGCATGAGTAAAGTACGAATAGGTGTTATCGGTGCCGCAGGGCGTGGTGGAATGGCAAAACACTGGCATAACCCGCAAGGACGCTCTGTTGTTATCGGTGCAGCAGATGTTTCTGCTGTCGCTCTGGACTGGTTTCAGAAGAATGTTAACGAGAAGGGATTCGTCACAAAAAACCATCGCGAACTCCTTGCGCGAGACGACATCGATGCCATTGCAGTCATGAGTCCGGATTTTACACATGAGCAATATGTCTGTGAGGCATTCGAAGCCGGCAAACACGTTTTCTCGGAGAAGCCAATGGCAATCACCACGGAAGGATGCGATCGCATGCTCCAAGCATGGATCGCATCTGGCAAACAGTTCATGATCGGATTTAACATGCGGTACATGAACATCTTTCGGGTGATGAAGGACGCCATTGATTCCGGCATGATCGGAGAGGTGAAGGCGGTCTGGGTACGCCACTTCGTTGGTTCAGGTGGCGACTGGTACTACCACGACTGGCACGGGGCGTCCCGAAACAGCACGGGGCTCCTCCTGCAGAAGGCCTCGCACGATATTGACATGATCCATTGGCTCACAGGGCGGTACACAACAAGAGTGTCCGCTTCCGGTGGGATGGACTACTATGGCGGCGACAAGCCGAATGAACTACATTGTCCCGACTGCCCCGAGAAAGACACATGCGTTGAATTTCAGCACCGCGCAGTGCCATCAAGCGACAATGCCAGGGACATGTGTGTGTTCCGTAAAGAGGTGGATGTCGAAGATAGTAGCATCGTGATGATGGAGTTGGATGGCGGCATACGCTCGAGCTACATGCAGTGCCACTTTGCACCGGACTACTGTCGCAACTACACCATTATCGGCACAGAGGGACGTCTTGAGAATCTGGACGATGATTCCAAGGTCATCGTACAGATGCGCAATCGGTCGAATCGGTGGAAGAATCTGTCCAATTACGAATTGGCGGTGAAACCTGCGTCGGGAGGACATGGAGGCGCCGATCCACAGATCTGCAAGGACTTCATCAACATGCTCCTGGAGGGCCGACGCCCCCTGGCCACCCCGTTGGCAGGGCGAATGAGTGTGGCTACGGGGTGTGCGGCCACGTGGTCCCTCCGCCATGATTGGCAGCCAGTCGTAATATCACCAGTGCCCGATGACATCCGGGCGAAGGTATTCTAGCCCTGCCCCTTACCCGTAACTCGAAAAATCCGGGTCACCCTGGTGGCGGCGCTAACCCGCATATCTGTCACGCCCAAAATGTGCCATCTCATTTTCCGATAAACCAAGCAAAACCCCGCCGAGATCAGGAAGTCTGGAATGAGAATCACTAGTATAGGTTGAAACTAGAATTGACATCGCCAACCTGATTCTGCTACATTTCCACAATCGAAACGCTGCTTTAAATCGATCCCAGCGGGTGGGTGCCCGTATCGTCTGAAAAGCGATTTCTTATCAATTGATTCCGGAATTTCGTATGGCATCAATGTTATCACGTTTAGTTCAATCTAAAAATCTGACTATACCGGCTTGGGGCCCTTATCCCATGCAGTATGCCGGATTAGGTTATATTGATCCTGCAACAAAGAGGTCGCTGGATTTGATGTTTGGATTCAGTGTGGATGGGGAGCCGGTCCCATTGCCTGATCACAAGGATAAGGATTGTGATATCTTCCATGCTTTTGGTGCTGAACCGGGATTGAAACGGTTTCGGTATAAATTTGACCTGATCGGTTCCAATGATCTGACCTGTATTATGACCTTTCAGCCGGATGGTGATCAGTGTACTGTTATCCAGGAATGGATAAATAAGACTGATCACGACCATACGGTTGCCATGGAAATGACAGGGGCAATACCGACAATGCTTAAACCATTACCCCAACTCAAGCTGAAGACAGATGAGATATGGATTAATGCCGATGACTATACTGATATCAGCACCTGGAGATACCGCTATGATGACGGGTATCGCAATATGATCAGGGTGGAGCGGGATGCTGTTGCCGGCACAGCGCTTTCACGCAACTGGGCCGGAACTGAGGGGACAGTTATTACCTGGATCATAGATCTTGAAACAGAAATGCCGGAAGCTGCTATCGGATTCCGGTACTGTAAAGCCGGCAAGGATGCGCTTTCCTACATTGCTAAAGTTAATAGCATTCAGCAGCAAATTGTTTTCCCACAGGGTGACAGCTGGCAGACCTGTTATATACAGGTCGGCAACCTTGCCGCCGGGAAGCACACGATCAGCCTTTCTGTATATCCTAATGCCAATGCGAAAAAAAGGCGTAATCTGTATGGTGATCTGCAGACGGAAATTGCACTTGATGGTTTTATTATAACAAGCCATGAACGTAATGACTACTGGTGTCAACCAGAACCGGAACAGCATACTGTGCCGACTGTCTTCAGTCAGGAAAATGCCGCAAAGATTGAGAACAGCTGCGGTCCAGCGCCGTTGTACATTGATGTCCAGGGCATTGATGTCGGGTTTGACCGGCAGCCCGAACTATATGCCGCCGCATTTGACAATCGGCTGCAGAGGGCTGACATTACAGGCGTGATGCATGCTGCCGCTATTCCTGTCCCTGCTAACCAGAAGGTTACAAGTGTCATTCGCACTTGTATCCATCATGCCCCGGATACGTCTTCTACCGTTACTGCCACTTCACCGGTAATGGCGGATATCCCGCAGCGGTTCGAATTCGGATACCGGCTGCTGTCTTCAAACTGCCTGATGAATATCTCGTATCCGGTCTATCTTGATGGTGAACCGATTGCAACCTATACGCCGGGCAAACAGTGGGGCGGGCTTTACTCATGGGATGCCGGCATGCATGGCATCGGGCTGACATCTGTTGATATAAATGCTGCAATTGAGATCCTGAATGTCTATCTGTGCGGCGAAAAGGATGACCGTGAGTTTATCTGGCACGGTACACCTTTACCAATTCAAGTCTATCTGCTGAATGCAATCTGGGAAAAGACCAGGGATAAAGACGTTCTTGCCCTGTTTTATCCGCGGCTCAAACGACTCTATAATTTTCTGCTGGGACATGATGAGAAGTCACCGACAATGCGTTTGGGTACCGGACTGATTAATACCTATCCGATTTTCTATAATACAGGTGGCTGGGATGACCTGCCACCCCAAGTTGAAGTCCATCAGCAGCAGGCTATGGATGATCTGACTGCCACCGTCTCTACTGCGCATGCGGTCCGGTTTGCCAAACTGATGCTACGCTTTGCTCGGGAACTGGGGATTGATGATACTGATCTGTACACCAATGACATCCATGCCGGTATGGAAGCACTAGAAAAAACATGGGATACCGATGAACAGATCTACAGCTATGTCTATAATGACTTTTCAATACTCAAGCATGAGTCAGGTGTTAATTATAACCATACCCTGGATGGCATTTCACCGCTGGTAACTGGCCAGCTGCAGCCTGAGCGGGAAGCAGTCCTGCTGCAGCGGCTGGCAGCCCCGGGGCGCTACTGGAGTCATGTTGGTATCAGCAGTGTTGATCAGTCAGCACCCTATTATGATCCGGACGGCTATTGGAACGGCAGTGTCTGGATACCGCATCAGTGGTTTTTATGGAAAGCTGTACTGGATGCGGGTGATACTCATCTTGCGCACATGATCCCGCGAACCGTTGCTGAGACATGGGAACGGATTTGCCAGACAACCCATCGCAGTTCCGAGCTGTTTAAAATCCATACCGGTGAAGGCAAAGGGTGTCCTCATTTTGCAGGCCTCAGCGGGCCAGTTCTTGACCTAATTGATGCCATTGCGTGTACCGGCACACTCACTACTGGCTTTGATTCTGAATATAAAGATGTTGTGCTTGACGGTAACCAGCTTGTCTGCAGTATGCGTACCGATGCTCCTGAGAAACCGGGTCTGGTACTGGCAGTTATGCCTGAGCCGCGCATCAGCTACAGGGTTATTGCTGATACCGTGGTAACGTGTGAGGCTGATGATATGGGGTTGATCATGTTTTCTGTTCCGGCAGTTGCTGAATGGACAGAGGTCAGGATAGCACCGTCCAAGGACATAGAGTAGTGGCAGAAATCGTAATTACTGGTACCGGCAGTTATGATCCGGAAGCAGGCCCAAACCAATTAGCCCGAATATTTCACAAAATTCCTGCCGCGAGTGCGGATAGCGCCACTGCGACGGCACGAATTGGCAAAACGCCAGATTGCAGTATGTCTATACGGCTGCTCCGGAGTTTCACCAATTTGCACCCCCGTAGCAGCATTTTCTACGCTCTCGCTACGAAATTTTGTGAGATATGCGGGTGAGAAGCTTTTCTCTCAGTCGTTGCTCTATGTGCTCGGTATTGCTTCTCCCTCTCTGCAGAATATGTACGGATAGCCAAGCTGTAGCCAACACAAACCATAACAAAGAGAACGTTCAAGCATTACGCACTATCAGACAGAGCTCGCCGCCTTCTTTGCCCGCTTCAGGAGATTATTGTCGAGAAAACCGGTTCTATCCCCGTTAAGAAGTTCTGTTACCATGATTTTGGCCCGTTTAAGCATGTCCGGACGTTTGTTCCTCTGCCATACATCGAAGCTGCAGCGTTCACTCAAGACCGGATAAAAGAATTCATCCCGCATGTGTCGGACCGTATGTTCCTGCATGATATAATCTCCCTTGGAACTGACATCACGGATAACATCAAAAGCCAATGTGTCGTCGTCAACGCTTACACCCGACAGGATTCTTTGAATCATGCCTATATTCTCATTATCAATTACGAATTGTTCATAGGAAATGGACTTTGCCGAGTCCATGAGGCCTGCTGAAAGATGTATGAAGTCAGCGCCCATCATTGCAACAGTAAGACTGGAGAAGTTCTTCTCAAAACCGGCCTGAATGTCGGGTTTTTTTGCTTCCGTGACTCCGCCTGACGCGTAGATCGGCATTCGGTAAAGCCGGGCAAGTTGAACCGCGGCGGCATTCATTATCCCCATTTCCACACAGCCCATCGTAACTTCCATGGTTTTCATATCCATAGCGGTCGGAAATGCTCCGTACAGAATTTTTGCCCCAGGACAGAGCGCCTGTGTTATTGCCGCAGAGCCAAGAGCTTCGGCGTGCATCTGTGAAAGGGTACCCGCCAGCGTCATGGGAGCAGTAGCGCCTGCAATTGGAGCTGTTGCGCATGTTACAGGGATTCCTCTGCTGCCGACAAATTCAAGTATTTCCAGCGTACTGGCATCCATTTTCAAAGGGCTTATCGGATTAGTTATTACGGACACGAAAGGTCTCTGCCGTAGATCCTCTTCACCGCCGGCAACAAGACAAGACAGCCGCCACATCTGTTCTGCGCCCCGGGGATTATCGCAGCCGCCCATCACATGTTTGGTTGTGTTCTTGAAGGCATGGAAAAAATCGATTATGTGGTACTTATCGGCGGGAACGTCATGAGCCTGGCACGCAATAATGTATACGTTAATATTCTCCAGGTTGTGAACGAGCCAGGCTGTATTTGCGATATCTTTGAGCTTGGTGCGGCGATATGAGCCTTTGAGCATATTGAGAATACGGAATACTCGACCTCCATTGGCAAAATGAACCGTCCCGCTGCCAAGATGAACGTCATTCTTGCCATCCCGCGAAAAAAGAGTGAAGCGTTCCGGCGCCTTGCCCAGCATCTCGTCCAGCCAGTCGGCGTCAAACCGCACGCTCCCCGTCTCCATGTCAACGCGGGCTCCGGTCGATTTAAGGCGGTTGAGAAAATCTCCGCTGTCAATTCGGATTCCCACTTCCTTCAGTATCCGCCTGGCATTCCGGTCTATTTTGCCTACGTCTACCTCAGAAAGAGGTCTGTATAAAGGAAGGCTGGTTCCCCGCATCATACCTCATCTCTCTCCCTGATCGTTTACATCATAGCCCTTGCGCTCAACAAGCGCTCCATATGTATCGGGTCTTCTTCGCCTCAGCGCAAAGGCCTCCATATTTCGATAATCTCTGAGAAGACGTGAACTCAGGTCGGCAATAAGCACATCTTCTTCCCATGCCTGCGCCTCGGCAACCACCCTGCCGGTAGGGGCAAATACCATGCTCTTGCCCACAAATTTCCACTGTTCTTCCCCTTTCAATCCCGCGTAATTCACCAACGCCGAATATGTTCCCGTATCACGACACCTTGCGCCAAACATCATCTTCATCCACCGGCTCCGTTCTCCAACAACCTCATCATCAGTAGCGCATGGCTCTATGTAGTCCTCCCGCTCCCAGTGATCCGCCCAGCCGGCAGGCATGACTATCAGCTCAGCCCCTTTAAGAGCAAGACATAGATGCGATTCGCATATTTCGTTGTCATAACATACTGAAGGCCCGAGCCGCACAAAAGGAAGATCAAACACCTTGAACTGCGAACCTGCAGCGAAGAAACCTTCCTCTCTGGGAGGAATATGGATCTTGCGATAAGAACCCGCGAGCCGGCCGTTGCCGGCCACTACGTATGTATTGAAAACCTCGTCGCCATCGCGTTCCAGAAGACCGAACGCAATGTGAATCGAATAATCACCGGACAACTCAATTGCTCTTCGCACGGCGTCATGTTCCATACTGAGAGCTCGGTCGACGGCTTCGCTTCTGGTCAAGGCAAAACCAGACAAGGTAAGTTCTGGAAATGCCACAAGAGCGGCGCCTGATTCAGATGCCTTCCTGACACCGTTCTCAATTGTCTCCAGCGAACTGTCCGGGGTCTCCTTCAATAATGGACGACATTGAATTAGAGCTATTCTGAAATCTTCCACAACCCGAAAGTACACAAAGAAGAAGAAAAAGTCACCCCGAATATCCGAGAGAAAACACGCATCCAGTTGTTCTGTAACAAAGAATCGCTTTTTATGAATAATACTGTTTTTGTGCAAAGCAGCTTCAATAACCAGCGGATATACTGCAATCTGGCGTTTTGCCAATTCGTGCCCCTGCAGTGGCGCTATTCGCGCTCGCTGCAGGAATTTTTTGAGATATGCAGGTTATAAAACAGGTTCGGGTAGAATCGGGCCAGATGGAACAGAAAATCCATGGGAGCGTTTTGGAGAATATTGCGTTTTTCCATAAAGAAGTGCTGCACACTGGCCTCGTCTAACATGCCATGCTGCCGAAACAACATCCGGAGCAGACCTTTTTCTGTCTCGGGATTAACGAAAAACCGATAGAAGCTGCCTTCTTTATTTCCGTAATGACGCAGATACTGCTGCTCGGCTGTTGTTAAATCCAGGTTCAACAAAACCGCGGGCGCTCCGCCAACCTTGCCAAACTCCTTTTCAGCGCCTATCCGCTTGAGCAACAATATTCTTTCGTAAAAACGCACATGCCGGGGATTAACCGTAATCATGAAATCTGTTGCCTTCATCAACCTGGATGCCACCAGGTAGGCCAGCTTGAATAAATGCATCATTATTTCGGCTCCATGCCGCAAATTCTTCTCCCGGCACGCCAGGCTCATGATTTCACAGGGCTTGCGGCCCGCGGCACGAATCAGATCAATCTCATCCCTGTAAAGCTGGTCGGCAGCAAGCCCAAGAGAAGAATCCGGCGCCACAGTCAAGGTTGCCAAAAGCTCACTGCCCCGTTCAACCAGAAACGTGAAAGCCCCAGGCAGGACGTCATGGGGACCGTACCAAAGCCCTGAATTATCAGGTTCCGCATAGCCACTTTCCGCATATTTTTGGTAAACCAACGACCAGGCTTTTTTGCGGTCTTCTATCGAAGAAGCCACCCGGATACTGCACTGGCCATTCGCGCGAAAGACGTATCCTGATTCCCTGGAATCCATAGAGGTCATTCTCGTTGTCTCAGACAGCGATCGTTGTCGAACACAGACTATCGATCATTGGCATCATTTGCTTTGTCCTTTTATCAGGCTCGGTTGTGGTAAGAAATCCGGACTCTTATCTGTCTAACTGACCATTTGGCTGGTGG
>CAYTRK010000038.1:0-13046 GCA_964440205.1 uncultured Victivallaceae bacterium | reverse complement strand
TTAACTACGAAAGGCGCTAAAGAACGCGAAAGGGGGGAGGGGAAAGAGGGTGAAAAGTGGGACGTGGGACGTAGGACGTGGGATGGGGGAGAGAATATCCAATGATGAACACGGAATATTCAATGATGAAGGGAAGAATGGGGAAAGGGGGGGATGTAGGACGTGGGACGTGAGGAGAAGAGGAAGAGAAGAAGAGAAGATTTTAACTACGAAAGGCGCTAAAGAACGCGAAAGGGGGACGGGAGATGTGGGGATGAGAGGGAATGTGAGTTGGTGGATAGTGTGTTTGTGTGTGTGGGGGTGATGACGTGAAAGGCGGGATGACAAAAGAGGAACTGAATGATTCGGGCTCTGTTGCGGAGTCATTGTTGGCTGGCCGGGGTTATCAGTCCGGCGTTGTGGCTGCTGAATTTGTTCAGGGAGAAGGCGGAGGGGACCGGGTAATTCTTTTTATCAGGGATGGGGAGAGTGTTGTTACGAAGGAGGAGGCTTTCCGTCCGTTTATGATTGTTTCCGATAAGGTTCTTGCCGGGATGCCTGTTGAGCACGAGTGTCGGCGCATGGAGGGCGCTGCTGCGCTTAATACTAGAGTATATTTTTCCAACTGGAAAGATTGTCTCAGCGCTCGGAAGTGGCTTGCCAATTCGACCGGATTTTCCTCTTCGGCGCCTGGGGCTCCTTATTTATGGATTTCCGACCCAGTGCAACTTTATCTCATGGATGCGGGTTTGACTTTATTCGGGGGCATGGATTTCGGTGATTTGAGAAGGCTTCAGATTGACATTGAATGTATGACTGCAGAGGGTTTCGAGTTCTGCAACGCGGACAGGGAGGAGGATCGCATCATTGCCATAGGCCTGGCCGACAGCGCTGGCTGGACGAATGTGCTTTCCGCCGCGGAGATGGATGAGCCTGAAATGTTGGCCCGGATGGTGGAGCTGATAGTGGAAAGGGATCCTGATGTTATAGAGGGCCACAATATTTTCAACTTTGATTTGCCGTACATAAGAAAGAGGGCGCGGAGGCACGGTGTTCGGCTTTTGATTGGCAGGGACGGGAGCCCGCCTTCTTTCAGGTCCAGTCGTTTTAACATTGCCGAGCGGGCGTTGTCTTACCAGAGGTGTGATATTTTCGGGCGTCACATAGTGGATACACTTTTTCTTGTTCACGCTTACGATGTAACGAGCCGGGCCCTTGGCGGGTACGGGTTGAAGGAGGCGGCTTTGCATTTCGGACTGGTTCCGGAAGGGAGGACATACATAGACGGCGGCGATATAAGCGCTGTATTCCGGGAGGACCCGGACGCTATTGCAAGATATGTTCAGGACGATGTTTACGAAACGGGCGCTCTTGCTGCCCTGCTTTCAAGAAGCAATTTCGTTCAGACAGGCCTGCTACCCTACAGTTATCAGAATGTATGTGTGCGGGGCAATGCCACCAAAATTGATTCGCTCATGTTGCGTGAATATATGGCCGGGGAGCGGGCGATATCCCTGCCGGATACGGCGAGGAAATTCGAGGGAGGCTACACGGATATTTTTGTCACCGGGGTAGTGCGCAACGTTCACCATTGTGATGTGCGATCGCTATATCCTTCATTAATGTTGACCAGGCGGCTTGGGCCGCGGCGCGATGAGCTGGGTGTATTTCTTCGTATACTCAAGGTGTTGAAAGACGTGAGGTTCAAGGCAAAAGCCGAGGCACGGCGAGCGGAAACTGATTCGGAAGCAAGTTACTGGAATGCTGCCCAGTCTGCTTTTAAGATTCTCATAAATTCCTTTTACGGGTATCTGGGGTTTTCGCAGGGGCATTTTAACGACTACGAGGCGGCAGCGCGTGTTACGCGTGAAGGGCGTGAGCTTCTTAAACGGATGATACAATGGCTGCGGGACCGCGGGGCCAAGCCCGTTGAGATAGATACTGACGGAATATACTTTGTTCCACCGGGCGGGGCCGAGGGTGATGGAGGCGAGGCCGCGGGGCGTTTTCGCGAAGAGTTTCACGAGTGGCTTCCGGAAGGGATCGAAGTTGAATTTGATGGTGAATACGAAGCTATGTTCAGTTACAAGATGAAAAACTACGCTCTACTTACGCGGGAGGGCGAGGTTATAATCAAGGGAGGCGCTCTTAAATCCCGCGGGCTTGAGCCTTTTCAGCGGGATTTCATGAAGGAAGCCATACGTTTGCGGCTGGAAGGCAGGGATGAGATGCTGCCGGAATTGAAGGATGAATATGAATCGGCCATAAGGGAGGGTCGCTGGCCGATTGAAAGGCTGGCTAAGACGGAGATGCTGCAGGATTCTCCGTCGGTTTACAGGAGCAAAGTGGAAAAGGGCAAGAGGGGCAGGGCCGCCGCTTATGAACTTGCGTTGCGTTCGGATAGGGAGTACCGGTCTGGAGACCAGGTTTCTTATTATGTAACTGGAACCAAAAAGAACGTGGCCGTACACGAGGCGGCTAAACTTGTCAGTGAAGCCGAGCGGGGTCGAAGGGACGAGAACGTGTCTTATTATATTGCCAAGCTTGACTCGCTTGCTAAAAAATTCATGTCCGTTGACGGGCAGAAGGAGCTGGGATTATGAGAAAGTTATTATTCACGAAGTCTGCCAGGGTCGGATTCACTTTTCTGGAGGTGCTGGCTGTGATCGTTATAATCAGCATTCTTGCAACTATTGTGGCCGTCAAGGTTGGCGAGGAGCCTGCCAGGGCTAAGGTAGCGGCGGCGAAGACGCAGATTGAGATACTTGCCAATGCTATTGATACTTATTCTATGAAACACGGCGCTCCGCCTACGCAGGAGCAGGGACTTGAGGCTTTGTGCAGGCGCCCTGATGCCGAGCCTGTGCCTTCGGACTACCCGCCCGGGGGGTATCTCAGGAGCGTAAATGTTCCGGAGGACCCATGGGGAAACGATTATGCCTATCTTGTGCCCGGTCCCGAAGGTCATTCCTTTGAAATCATAAGTTACGGGGCGGATGGGCAGCCAGGCGGCGCTGGAGTCAACGCCGATCTTTCGAATCTTGAATAGCCGCTATTCCCTCTTCGATGACAGCTTTCAATGCGTCGTGTATTCTGCCGTTGGTTGCCATAAACGCTTTTCTGTGGGGTTGGTTGTCGATTTCCGCCAGGACAGCTGATTTTCCGCCGGCTTTTTCAACAATCAGTCCTCCTGCGGCTATGTCCCATGTAAAAATTCCCGCTTCGAAGTAGCCGTCGGACTGGCCTGCAGCCACCCTGCAGAGATCCAGGGCGGCTGCGCCTGCTACGCGTACTTTCTGCGAAGCCATTGCGATTGATCTCATGAAGAACATGGGAGGAAGGTTGTCTATTATATCCTGGTCAAGGCCCGTGAGAACCATTGCATCGGGCAGTTCCGTGGTGTCGGATACCGAGATATCCACGCCGTTGAGCTTTGCCGGCTGTGTTTGGGCGGCGGTGTAGAGTTCTTCAGTCTGCGGGGCGAATACGGCGGCGGCCACGGTATTGCCTTTGATATCCTGCACGGCTACCGAACTGCACCAGAAGGGGAAACCGTGGGAAAAATTGACGGTACCGTCTATGGGGTCAACGATCCAGAGGAACGGGGAATCTTCCTGCCTGTTATGTGCGGTATTTTCTTCGCCGAGGAAAGAATGATCAGGAAATATTTCGAGGATAGTGTTTGCCGCGATTTCCTGGCATTCGATGTCCAGTTCGAGTTTGACATCATGGGACGTTCTTTGAACGGTATGTGTTCGTCTGCCGCGGTTTGAAAGCGCATGGTGTCCGGCTGCTTGAGCTGCTTTGACTGCGCCATCAAGAAGCGCCTGGGGGTCGGTCATTGTGGTCCTACTTTCTGAGAGTTCAGCTTTTGACGCCGGCTTCTTCCTGGGCAACCGGGGTTTCTTCGTGTTTTTTGAAACGCATGGAAACTATTCTGGATGTGCCTTTTTCGGGCATGGTCACGCCGTATATTGTATCTGCTGTGGCTATGGTCTTTCGATTATGAGTTATAACCACAAACTGCGACTGGGTGAGAAAGTTTTTGAGTATCCCGATAAACCTGCCGATATTGGTCTCGTCAAGCGCGGCGTCGAGTTCGTCGAGCAGGCAGAAGGGACTTGGTTTGATCATATAGATGGCAAACAGCAGGGCTACTGCCGTAAGGGTCTTTTCGCCACCGGAGAGAAGGCTGATATTCTGGAGGCGTTTGCCGGGGGGTCTGGCGATTATTTCTATTCCGCATTCGAGGACGTCTTCTTCGTTCACGAGGACCAGCCTGGCTGAACCGCCGTTGAAGAGCTGTTTATACATTTTCTGAAAATTGGCATTCACCTGTTCGAAAGTAGACCGGAACATCTCGGAAGTTGTTTTGTTAATTTCTCTTATTACTTTAAGAAGTTGTTCCTTTGCTTCGGTAAGGTCGCTTTCCTGTTTTGTGAGGAAGGAGTATCTTTCTTTCAATTCCTCGTATTCTTCTATAGCTATAAGGTTGACCGGGCCCATGGCATCGAGTTTGGTTCGAAGTTCAGTGGTTCGGGTTTCGGCTGTCTCTTCCGAGGGTTTTTCTTCTTCCCAGTCAGGATCTGGTTCGGACATGAGCGCATCCAGGGATATATTGTAGTCCCCGCAGACTTTTTCGAAGCCGGCCTGCTTTTTCATTGATGCCTGGTTGTATTTGAGATCCAGATCGCCTTTTGTTTCTCTGAGTTCATCAAGCAGATTTCTTTTTTCAGAGACTGTATTTTCGAGGTCTTCGAGCTGGCTGTTCTGTTTTTCCAGGTTGAGTCTGAGGCTATCGGCTTTTTGCGCGTTGTCTGCGGCGGCTTTCTCGAACTCATCGAGTTTATCTTGCGCTCCCGTTATCGATTTGCGGAGGGTCTCGACAGTATCCGCGTAACTGGAGACGTTTTGAGTTCTTTCCTCTGCCATGTTTTGCAATTCGGCAATGCGTTTTTCGGTTACAGTTTTCTGATTATCGATCATGTCGAGTTGTTGAGAGGCGTGGGCTGATGCAATGCGTTTTTCGGTCAGGTCGGATTGGAGCCGGGTTTGCGCGTTCTGCATATCGTGAAGTTCTGTTGTCCGTTCTGCTATGGCTGAAGAGAGATTTTCGCGTCGCTCTTCCAACTCCGAAATTTGTTCTGAGAGGGAGTCGGCGTCCTCTGTTTCGTGTGAAGATTCATCTCCGGTGAGGGAGTTAATTTCCCAGGTAACGGTGTTAAGGCGTTCTCCGGCCTGTTCGGTTTCCGAGGATACTACCTGGTATTCTCCCTGTCTTACCGCCAGGTCATGTCGTTTTTCTTCGCATTCCAGTCTTTTGTTTTCGACGGCGGATTCGAGTTTTTCCTGTTCGGCGGAAGCTGCGTCGAGATCTTTTCGCCGCGCTTCAAGCTTTGAAGAGAGACCTGTAATCTTTTCCGCCGTTTTTTCCAGTTCGCGTTTTCTGCGGACTGCTGCGGTTTCTTCTGTTTCAGCGAATACGAACACTCGGCCGTCAGGATGAGCCAGCAATCCGTCTACAGTCACGAACCGGGCATGGGCGGGGTGATCCGCGGGCATATCGGCGAGCGAGTTTATGACATAGACATTTGCGAGCAGGCGTTTCATCACCGGTTTGATATTTTCGGGGCATTCGACATGATTAACAAGTGGATCGAAGGGCAGGTTACTGCTGGAGCCTGGTGTGTCATACCCGTTGACGGCTATTAGTCTAGCGGGTCCTTTGTTCTCTGTCTTGAGCTGCTGGGCGAGCGAAACGGCGGTTTCAGGAGTTTTTACAAGGACTGCGTTAATCCAGGAGGAAAGCGCAGCCTGCAGCGCGGTTTCGTATCCTGCTGAGATGCTGATATGGGATATGAGTTTACCCATGATTCCGTTTGCCTCTGATGCGGTGTGGCCGGCTACGGGCATATCCAGCTGCAGGGACTCTTCCAGCATTTCTCTGCGGGCCTCGGCTGATGTAAGATTTTCGCGTAGCGAAGAAGTCTCTTCTTGAATTGCAGATGTTTGTGATAATGCGGCTGAAAGCCGGTTTTTCAGCGTGGATAGTTCTGCGTCATGCCTGGCGGACTCCTCTTTGGCTGTAGCGAGTTCCTGTGCCGTCTTATCTTTACGGTTCAGGTAGGAGTCAAGGACTTTCTGAAGCTGCGCCTGTTCGGCGAAGAGTCTTTCTTTGCGTGCGGCCTCTGAATGCTTGCGTGATTCCAGTTCTGTGCGCTTGTTCTGGGATGCAGAGAGTCTGCTTTCCAATTCTATCGATTCTCCCTGGAGTTCCTTTAGCAGATGCTGGAGTTTTTCCATTCTGTTATTATGTTCCCCGAGATTATGTGCGGCTGTGTCGGCGGCGTGTTCGGAGTGGGTTTTCCGGGCTGTGGCCTGCTCGAGTTTTCGTTCCGCTTCGGCAAGAGTCTGTTCGAGTTCGGAGATTTCTTTCTGTGCGCGTTGTATTTCCTGTTTATCTCTCTGCGAAAGGGTCGTATACTCTTCGATCCGGTTTTCGTTTACGGAAATCATTTCCTTTGTGTGATTCAACGAACTGCGGGCTTCCACTTCCTTTTCGTGGCATTCGGCAATTTCTCTTTCCGTGTGCATGGCGCTCTGACGTATTGAAGCTGTATCTTCTTCTATCTGTCTGATTTCGTTCTGGGTTGCGGTTCTGTGCTGCTGGATTTCGAGCAGCCGGGTTTTGACACTGTCCATTTCATTGTCGAATTTTTTGGCGCGGCGTTTTGTCAGGTAGATCTCGAGCTTTCGCAGTTCCTCGCGCATGGCTTTGTATCTTTTTGCTTTGCCTGCCTGGCGCTGGAGCGAACCGATCTGTCTTTTTACTTCGCGGATAACGTCTGCAAGTCTGATAAGGTTTGCTTCGGTCTGTTCGAGTTTGCGAATTGCTTCCTTTTTGTCCGCCTTATATTTCATGATTCCGCTGGCTTCCTCGAAAACGGTCCTTCGGTCTTCGGGGCGCGAGCTGAGAATGCGGTCGACTCTTCCCTGTTCCAGCACTGAGTAGGAGGTAGTTCCGATGCCTGTATCCATGAACGTTCTCTGGACATCCTTGAGTCTGCAGGGCGTTTTATTAATGAAATACTGTCCTTCGCCGGACTTGAATACCCGGCGGGTGATGGTTATTTCGTTATAATCGGCGTTGATAATGTCTTCGCAATCGGCGAAGGTGATGCTGACTTCTGCCATGCCCAGCGGTTTTCTTGTATCGGTTCCGTTGAAGATACAGTCTTCCATTTTAGAGCCGCGGAGCGCTTTGGCGCTTTGTTCTCCCAGCACCCAGCGAATTGCGTCTGACACGTTGCTTTTGCCGCATCCGTTCGGGCCGACGATGGCGGTCATGCCAGGCTGAAAGTGCAGTACGGTTCTGTCCGGGAAGCTTTTGAAGCCGATCATTTCCAGGGTCTTGAGAAACACGGTAAGATCCTTTCTTTCTGCGTCGATAAATCCGGTAAATCCTACTTTCGCACACCTATATCATGTGGTTATCAAAGATGCAACCACTATCTATAAGGAAAAATGGGCAAATGGGGGAGAGGGTGAAAAGCGCTGCCATGGATCTTAATACTTACAGGTTCAGTTTGTGGCGCGACCTTTTGTTCCTTTTGCGCGCGCGGAGGATTTTTTTACTTTTCCGTTAGGGCGCAGTTTCCTGACCGCCTTGCCTGCCTGCCACATTTCCGAGTCGCCGATTTCGGAGAGTTCGCGGTCGAGTTTTTTCTGGTAATCTTTGCGTCCGCAGGACTGGAGTACCCTTTGGGTTTCTTTCCCGGACTGAACGGATTTGTACAGTTCGCGGAAAACGGGCATGACCGCCTTCTTGAATTTGGGTTTCCAGTCGAGGGCGCCGCGCTGAGCTGTGGCTGAACAATTGGAAAACATCCAGTCCATGCCTTTTTCGTCAACCAGTCTGATGAGACTCTGGGTGAGTTCCTCAACGGTTTCGTTGAAGGCCTCGCTCGGGCTGTGGCCATGACTTCGAAGGACCTGATACTGCGCGTCCATTATACCGGCAAGGGCGCCCATAAGCACGCCGCGCTCGCCCGTGAGGTCGCTGCAGACCTCACGTTCGAAAGTGGTGGGGAACAGGTAACCGGAACCTATGGCGATACCGGCAGCAAGGCAACGCTCTTCAGCGTGACCGGTGGCGTCCTGGAAAACGGCGTAACTTGAATTGATACCGGCGCCTGAAAGGAAATTCCGCCGGACAGATGTTCCTGACCCTTTTGGGGCAACCATTATGACGTCAATATTGTCAGGCGGTTCCACCTTTGTCTGGTTCTTGTAAACGATGGCAAAGCCGTGCGAGAAATAGAGAGCGTCGCCTTCATAAAGATGCTTCCTGACGTCAGGCCAGATCTGTCTCTGGGCGGCGTCGCTCACGAGCATCTGGATAAGTGTGCCCTTCTCGACGGCTTCTTCGATAGGGAAAAGGTCTTTGCCGGGTTTCCAGCCGTCTGCCTTTGCCCGCTTCCAGCCGTTGCCGTTCTTTCGCTGTCCCACGATGACGTTTATGCCGTTGTCTTTCATATTCAACGCCTGCGCGGGGCCCTGGACTCCGTAGCCGATAATAGCGACTGTTTCCTTCTTCAATACGCGTCGCGCCGTGGTGAGAGGAAATTCTTTTCGAGTTACAACCTTTTCTTTGACTCCGCCGAAATCAATTGTCGCCATAGTCTTTCTCCTTGTTTTGAATGAGTTAAAAATATCCAGCTCCATACTATCCGGCAAAAGCAGTGGTGGGAAGAGGAAAAAACTGCTTTCTTTAAGGGCGTGTTGTTTATTAACATTGCGTTAATGCAGAAAGAAAACTTTTATCAGGATAGAGTAAGCAGTCTGATCCTTTTTTCCGGGGGACTGGACAGTCAGCTTGCGGTGTGTGTGTTGAGAGAACAAGGGATCAAGGTGCATGGCATTGTCTTTGACAGCCCGTTCTTCGATCCGGGGCCGGCGAAGCATGCATCCGTTAAGCTTGATCTGCCCCTTGAGGTATGTGATTTCACAGCCGACATTGTTTCGCTTCTTGAGAAGCCGGCGCACGGATTCGGGAGCTGCATGAATCCCTGTGTGGACTGTCATGCTCTTATGCTGAGACGGGCCGGGGAAAGGATGGAGGAGCAGGGTTTTAATTTTCTTTCGACGGGCGAAGTGCTTAACGAGAGGCCGAAGTCGCAGAATCGCGATGCGTTGAAGATCGTGGCTTCAGAGTCCGGATACGACGATTTCATTTTGCGCCCGCTCAGCGCGCAGCGGCTTGATGTTACCCAGCCGGAGCGGGCTGGACTTGTCGACAGAGGCAGGCTTCTTGCGCTTGAGGGAAGGGCCAGGAAGCCGCAGTTTGCCATTGCGGAGAAGTATGGCCTTGAGGGTTATCCATCTCCCGCGGGGGGATGCAGGCTTACAGAGCCGAATTTCTGCCGGAGGCTTGATGACCTGAAGAGGCATGAGGGTCTTCACGGGAGGAAGAACCTTGAGATGTTGAGATACGGCAGGCATTTTCGGTTGGCTGACAATGTTAAGGCAATTGTGGGGCGGAATGAGACGGACAATGCCGTTATAGAGGGAAATGCAGAGTTATACGAACTGATACTCAAAGTCGAGGAAGCGCCCGGACCGACGGCTGTGCTGCCGGTCAACAGCGACGAAGAACATGTGCTGAAAGCTTCTGCAATATGTGCTCGTTACAGTGACTGCCCACCGGACCGTCCGACAAAAGTGCGGGTGCGCTCGGCGCGCGGAAGGAGGCAGATTGAGGCGCTTCCTGCAGCCCAGGAAGACATTGAGAAACTGCGAGTCTGAACCGCGTATTGCAATGTGTATATCTGCCTGATCCTTTACCGGGGAGTATAACCGGGCAATAAGGTTCCATCTTCTATACGCATTGATTCATCCTTCCATGTTATATTTCCGTTCATCATTGTCAGCATGGACCTTCCCGTGACCTGTCGGCCCGCAAACGGGGTATTTGATGATTTTGAGAGAAATGTTGAAGGATCGATTGTGTACTCATTTTCGAGATCCAGGATTGTGAGGTCTGCTGGTTTGCCGTCCCGGAGCGCCGGGCATTCGATTTCCAGAACTGCCGCCGGGCCCGCGGTCCACTTGCGAACCCAGTCGGCGAGCGAGAGGGGGCCGTCCTTTACAAGGACCGAATATGTTATGCCTACCGCTGTTTCCAGTCCTGTTACTCCGAAAGGGGCGTTCAGGAAATCATGGCGGGCGGGATTGTGCATGTGAGGGGCGTGGTCAGTGGCAAGAAGGGAGATGACATTTGCGGCAACGCCTTGCGCCAGTCTCAGCCTATCTTCTTCCGCGCGAAGCGGGGGATTCATCTTGTAATCGGGGTTGGCGCCGTCTATGTCCTGGTCGGTAAGACACAGGTGATGCGGTGTTGCTTCGCCGGTTATGGGTAATCCCCTGCGCCGGGCTTCTTCGAGAAGATCGACCGACCCGCGGGCGGAAAGATGCTGAAGGTGGGTTCTGCATCCGGTTTGAGCCGCCAGGCGTATGTCGCGTTCGACGATTGATGTTTCCGCTTCGGATGGTATGGCGGGAAGGGAGAGAGCCCTGGCTGCGGATCCTTCATGCATCACGCCATTACCGGCGAGAGTGGGATCGAGCGCGTGGTCGAAGATTGGAATGTTCAGTTTGTGGCATGTTTTCATGGCAGCCTGCATCAGCGACGTATCATAGACCGTTGCGCCGTCGTCGGTAAACGCGGCAGCGCCTGCCGCAGCCATTGCGCCGAGATCGGCAATATCGCGGCCTTCCCTGCCGATGGTAATGCAGCCGGCAGGCTTCAGCCGGACAAGTCCTGCCGAACTGGCCTTTGCGATGGACTCCGATATGAGAAGGGCCGAGTCAATGGGCGGAGCGGTGTTAGGCATTGTGACTACAGTGGTGAAACCGCCTCTTGCTGCGGCGAGGGAGCCCGACTCTATTGTTTCGGCTTCGGTCTGACCCGGATCGCGGAAATGCACGTGCAGGTCAATAAATCCGGGAACGACGGTCAGGCCCTTTGCGTTGATCGTCCTTATCTCTGAGGGCGTTGACGGGGGATCGACTGAAATAACACCGTTTTTGACGTAAAGATCACTTATTGTCGCTTTGCCGCTGATGGGGTCGACAACTGTTCCGCCTGTTATACGCCAGATTTGGTTCATGTTGATGAGACTATCAGAATGGCATGCACGAAGCACGGAGAAAAGAAACTTTACAGTGTCAATTCCTGGACTTGTGCTGATGTGGTTTTTGTTGCTATGGTGTGTCATTATGAATTCGCCGACCAAAGATCTGAGCAATGAGACTACCGATATGGTGGATCGGAACAACTATGTCTTCGGGCGTTCGTTGCCGTTGCAGCTTAAAGTCCATGAGATCAGGAAGTCGATCGGCTCCTCTGAAGGCCGCACCTGTCTGGACATAGGCGCGTCGAATTGCATGGTGAGCTATTACTTGAGGCGGGAAGGGGAAAACTGGCACACCGCGGTTTCCGGGGGTAAGGAGGCGGAATGTTTCTGGGAAGCTCTTGAGGAAAACGTGCACGAAATGGAAGACGGGCATTTGCCTTTCAATGAGAAGATGTTCGACGTGGTGGTGATAGATAATTACCTGGAGAAGATTGAAAAGCCGCATGAATTTGTTGCCGAATGTCACAAGACGCTCAATCCTGACGGAAGGCTTATTATTCACTCGAGACATGCAAAGAGGGCCGGCATTACGCGGCTGGTAGACAAGGCGCTGGGCCTGTCGCCTGAAAGAAGGGGGCTGCGGAGGCCCGGGTTTACGGAACCTGATTTGTTCAGAATTCTTAAGACCGGTTTTGACGTGCACCAGGTGCGGTCATACTCCCGCTTTTTTGTGTCGATGATCGAGAGTATTGTAGAATGCGGTGAATTAAGGGCGCAGAAGAAAACAGGCAGGGAGCAACACGCGTTTCCGACCCGACTCTACAAGGCGGCAGGAATCTGTTACAAAGTAGCGTATCAACTGGATCTTCTGCTGTTTCTGACCAGGGGGCATTATCTGGTAGCAACCGCAAAAAGGAGGGGCTGGCGAACGCGTGAGGCGCCGATTTTGTCCGATGGCCGTTCGATAGCAGAAGCGGTGGTAAGCAAGGCCGCGAGGTAAGGTCCATGGTGTTTGATTCCCTTGACAAGCCTCGAAGAAATGATACGGTAACGTGCCATTTTGCGGGTTGGAACAACCTTATTAAAAAGCGAGAAAGAAAATGAAAAGAACTTATCAGCCATCAACAGTAAAGAGAAAAAGAAAGATAGGCTTCAGGGCCAGGATGTCGACTCGAGGGGGTCGGCAGGTGATTGCCAACAGGAGACGCAAAGGCCGAAAGCGGCTTTCAGCCTGAAGGAAGCCGTTTTTATGTGCGGATCCGGTCTTTCATCGGGAGGGGGAGAAGGATCTTGCCCCGGGGCTGATGCGGGTTTATCGGGATATAGGTTGCCGGGACGCAAGCGCATCACTGAATCCACGGAAATTGACGCATTATTCCGGAAAGGCGCAAAGCATGTGGGGCGTTTCATGGTATTGTGGGCCATGAAGTCAGACCACCGGACGGTTCGGGCTGCGGTCATTGCCGGAAAGAAGAGTTTTCCTCGGTCGGTCGATCGTTCACGAGTGAAAAGGTTGCTCAGGGAGTCTTTCCGTCTTGAGCAGCGCCGGTTTGTGATTGGCGTTGATTTGCTGATGCTGGGAAGAAAACCCATACTTCAGGTGAAATGTCGGGCGGTTCGGGAAGAACTTGTAAGGCTCGCGGAAAAAGCCGGCGTTGTCCGGAGTTCCGGAAAGTGATAACAGCTTGCGAAGGGATACTGTGAAAAACCCCGTTACTTTTTTGCTTATATGTGTGATTCGCGTCTATCGCGTTCTAGTGTCGCCTCTTCTGGGGGATTGCTGCAGGTTTTACCCGTCCTGCTCGGTTTACTGCGAGGAAGCTTTGCAGAAGTACGGATGTATCCGCGGACTCTGGCTGGGAATGAGGAGGATATTGAAATGCCATCCTTTGCATCCGGGCGGGTATGATCCTGTTCCTCGGTATAATAAGA
>CAYTRK010000037.1:0-13143 GCA_964440205.1 uncultured Victivallaceae bacterium | reverse complement strand
CGCTAAGGTTTAGGAGAAGAGTCCTATCCCTTTCTCCCTTTCTTTCTTTGCGTCTCTGCGTCTTTGCGTGAGAAACTTCTTTATCTCACGCCCGCTTCGCTTAAGCCGCTAAGAACGCTAAGGTTTAGGAGAAGAGTCCTATCCCTTTCTTCCTTTGCGTGAGAAAGAAACCTGATGCCTGCGTGGAAAGATCGTCTGCCAGATGATCTGGACGTCCCGAGCCAGGGACCAGTGGTGGAGGTAGTGGCGGTTGATCCGGACCTTATCCGGGAAAAGGACTTCGTCATTATACTGCTTAGGATTATCCACAGAGGCCAGGAGGGCCTCCTCATTGGCGTATTTCAGGGTCGCGGGGCCCGTGATGCCGGGCATCGCCGGCGACCATGAAGTGGAACGCCGAGGAGAGGGTAAAAGGGGAGGCTGGTGGGAAACCCAGCTTGGTGGTTGGGTTGTGGGTTTGGGGGTGTTTTGCCTTTTTTCACACTCTTGTTGCTGGCCACCGGGCTTGTAGCGCTCGCCGAAGAAGCGTTGCGTGAGGGGGATAACGCGGCCTCCCCCGTCAATGACGTTCTGCAGCACGCGCTTCTCGAAGGGGGAAATGAACGGTGACACAAAAATGTAGCCTTGCTCTAGATACGCCTGCATTTGCTCGCAGATCACTGGCCATTCGTTTTCCGGAGTGCTGCGCGAGAATTGCACGCTTATGCGTCGCGGATGCTTGAGCAAAAAAACATTGCCGAATCCCCAGAGAGGCGTGCCATCCGCCAATCGGCGCACATTATCGCGCACATATTCGACTTCGCGTTGCAGATGCTCGCGCTCAAAGACGAGGCATGTCGTACATGCCTCCTGAAAAATGCGCATGCGCTTGCCATTTGCTGCTTCCGTGCAGGCTTTGTTTGTACCCAGCTTGAAGCCGCGGATGACCTGCTGAAGGGTTACGCTATCCGGTAACGATTTCACCACATGGATCAATGCGTGCAGGTGATCCGGCATAATCTGGTAATGTCCGAGTTTGATTTGCGGATAATAGTTTGGAATGCCACGCAATTCCTTGTGCACGATTTCGCCCACAGCCGTTAGTTTGAATGTGGTTTGTGTGATGTGGCAGAAAGTGAGGCCCGCGTTGCCCTTGAGCATCAGCTTTTATACACTCCCCGTTGCCGATCTCAACGCACAGCCTGCCGCACGACTTTCGCGGGCACCCCATACGCTACGCTATTGACCGGCACATCGCGGTTCACGAAGCTATGAGCGCCTATCACCGCATTCTCGCCGATAGTGACGCCTGGCATTACCGTTGAGTGTGACCCGATTCGGCAGTTGCGTTTAAGTACCACGGGGGCGGCCTTGTCGTCGATGGTCGAGACCGAATAGATTGAGCAGTGGGAGCCAATCTGGACTTCCGGTTCGATCGTGACCCCGTGCCGGGCGTTGATGTAGGAAAACGCCCCGATATCAGTGTATTCGCCTAGAGAAAGGCCTTCCGGATACTGCACCACCCAGTTGTAGATGGTTGGCTTATTATGCTCGATAACCGGTGCTTTCCAATTGTCAAATCGATCACCCATCTAATCCCCCGCAAACCGTTCCATCGTGGCTTCGCCCTTCGCGGAAATCCCGTCCCGCCGCACCACCTGCCAGACTGTAAGCCAAATGGTTTTGAGGTCGAGCCAAAAGGAGAGGTGATCCACATACTCCACATCCATGCGGAATTTGTCTGGCCAGGAGAGTGCGTTCCTCCCGTTGACCTGGGCCCAGCCTGTGATGCCGGGGCGCACCTCGTGGCGCCGCGCCTGTTCCGGGGAATACAGCGGCAGGTATTCCATCAGCAGCGGCCGCGGTCCCACCAGGCTCATCTCGCCTTTCACCACATTCCACAGCTCCGGCAGCTCATCCAGGCTCGTGGCGCGCAGGAACCGCCCGAACGGCGGCAATCGCTGCGCATCCGGTAGCAGGTTCCCTGCTGCATCCCGCGCGTCTGTCATGCTGCGGAACTTCACCAACCGGAATGGTTGGCCATGCAGCCCAGGCCGCACCTGCCGAAAGAGGGTGGGGGAGCCCAGTCGCCAGCGCACCAGCAAAGCCAGGGCGGCCATCAACGGCGCAAACACCACTAAGGCCGGAATCGCCAGCGCCAGATCGAGAATGCGTTTGCCATGTTGGCGGTAAAGGGTGGACGGTTGGCAGTTGGCGGTTGGCGGTTGGCGGTGGGCCGCTCCATCCGCCTCGCCAGAATCCAGTGTTTTCAATTCTTTGTTCATAGTCACATTGCTTCAACGGCTAACCGCCAACCGCCAACATCTTCCCCCAACCGCCAACGGCCCACAGCCAACTGCCAACATCTTCTCTCCTCCCACCGCCCACTCTCTCAACGCGGTCTCCATTTTTCGGCGTTGGAGATCATATTGCCAAGCTTTGACCCTATGGTCCCCGATTCCTCTATCAGCTTGTCGTGAGTGGTTTGTTCGATGTATCCACAAGCTAGTGCTGTGGCCAGCCAATGTTGTGTTTCTGCGTTCTCGGCATCGGCATCGGTCAATTTCGATTTGAAGTGTGCTGGATAGTGTCTTTTCCGCCAGGCTTCAGCAATGTTGGCTCCGATAGATCGTGATGCGCGCTTGACCTGATCTGTCAGCGAATAAGTTTCTTCCTTGGGAAACGTTTTGGACAGCTCGAAAACCGTCTGCTGAAGTTTAAACGACAGCTTGTATACATCCAATTCCTGATATTTCTGCACAATCACAATGTCTCCCTTCGCATCCACCGCCAACTGCCAACCGCCAACCGCTACATCCCCATCTCCCGCAATATTACCGCATTTACCTTGCGCACATCATAGCACTCCTCGGCATATTGGCGCGAGGCGCGGCCCATGCTAGCAACCTGCTCCGGCTGCTCTATAAAGAAGCGCATGGCTTCCGAGAGGGCGGCAGCATTACGTGGTGGAATGAGGATGCCGTTTTCTCCAAAAAGGAGGTTCTTGGTTCTTGTTTCCTGATTCTTGGGTGCCTGTTTTCTGTGTTGTAAGCTCTGCGTCTTTGCGTCTTTGCGTGAGTCCATCCGAGCATGCGCAGTCTGCGGTCTGCTGTCTTCCTCCTTCGCCAAGGCTACGGCGGACAAGCCGGTCTGAAACCGCACCGTCTCCCGACATCCCGGGGCATCGGTCGTGATAACCGGCCGTCCGGTTGCCATGGCCTCCAGTACCGTCCGTGGCGTCCCTTCGCGGTAGGAGGGCAGCACGTAGACGGAGCAGTCGCGCAGGAAAGGGCGAACGTCGGCTTGCTGGCCGTGGTAGATGATGGTGCCGGCGTTTACCCAGGCTTCGATGTTGGCTGGTTTGAGGCCTGCGGGATTCGGGTCGTAGTCGCCCACAAGGTGAAATTCGGCGTCAGGATACTCGCGCTTGATGATGGCAGCAGCCTCTGCGTATTCGCAGATGCCCTTGTCGCGCAGGAGCCGGGCGATGAGGAGGAAGACGGTGGGCAGTGGGCGGTGAGCAGTTGACAGTGTTTGCGAATCGATTAGCGTTTCAAATTTTGTGTTTGCCGACGTCTGTGCCGAAGCTTCAGTCTTCCTTCCTTCGCTTTCTGTCTTGAATTGGTCGAGGTCGATGCCGGAGCCGCTGACGACGCAGCATTTTGCCTCGCTAACCAATCCCAACTGCACAAATTGACGGGCGTCGTCCGGGTTTTGGAAGAACACTTTGCTGCTGTGCTTTAGGCTGGCCTTGTAAAGGCGTTTTGCCACGTAGCTTGCAAGGCGTTGTTTGAAAGGCGTTCTTGTTTCTTGATTCTTGGGTGCCTGTTTTCTGTGTTGTAAGCTCTGCGTCTTGGCGTCTTTGCGTGAGTTCATCCGAGCATGCGCAGTCTGCGGTCTGCAGTCTGCGGTCTGATCCATGAATGCATACCCGAGGCCGGTGACGAGGGCGAAGCTGTTGGGAATGCGGGCAATGCGGGCGGCGAGGGAGCCCCAGATTACGGGTTTGATCGTGTACGAGAAGATGGCGTCTGGGCGGAGTTGGCGGAAAACCCTTACGAGCTTGAGACATAAGCGCAGATCATGGAACGGGTTCATGCCAGCACGCGCCAGCGGCACAGGCACAAACCGCACCCCCCACGCCTTGAGCGTCTCTGCAACCTCGGGCAACGGTTCCCCCGCGCAGGCAATGACTTCATGGCCTTGCGCAAGCATATCACGGATCAATGGTCCGCGAAAATTGATTAGGGAGCGGGAGATACCGCCTAGGATGAGGATGTGCATGGGGGGTAAACTATCTAATGGTTTTTCGTCATTGTTAAACAGAAATGACTTTGCAAGCAGAACGATGCATATATATTTGCTAACAGAATTTGCCCTAACCAACCTGTTCTTCGGTCTGGGGTCCACCTGATTTGTGGATTTATGAAATTTGCATGGGCTAAAATGTCGCTCCAAATTTCTGGAGATTGGTGTATTTGCCAGTTGATGGTAGGAGCAAAGGGGTTTTTGATTTTTAACAAGGCAAAAAAGTTTCGATTTGAACAGTCTGTTAGCACAAGTGTGCCGCTAGGTTTTGTTCTATCTCCTATCATTCTTGCTACTCCGATATACTTTTGTTTGGCCCCCTCATCAGTATGAATAAGAGAGCAAGCTGCCTCGTCAAAATGATTGATAGAATTGTGGCTAAGAACAATATCGAAGGAGCCGATTTCGCTCACATCTGCTAAAGGCATGGGCAAAATCTCTACACGATCTCTAAGGCTAAGTCGTTCGCCGATCTGTACTGCCGAATTGAGCATGGTGTTATGACTCCCCGCAACTTCCGGCTCAACCAAAACCACGCGCTCAGCCCCAGCGGCAGCAGCGTAATAAGAGGATCTGCCGACTCCTCCGCCGATGTCGAGTACTGTTTTGTTCGCAAATTTAACGTTGTGGTACAAGAATTTGTAGTAATTAAGCCAATGTTTTGGCTTTCCGCCAAATTCGGAGACGACTATGCTCCAGTCATATAATCGGTTCACTTGATTTCCCCTTTATTCTTTCTTATGCTCAATACAAACATAAGCAATTAAGCCTTTCATTCTTCCAATTCGTTCATCTAGTCAATCTGCCATTAGTGATTTCCATAGATTCATATACGATTGGACCATGCGATCTAAACTGAAGTTATCAACTATGCGTTGACGGCAACGCATCCCAAGGACATCGAGACCCTTGGATTGGATTGTGCTAATAGCCCGTCCAATTGCCTCTGCCAGCAAGTCAGGCCGCTTGGGGGGCACCACCCAATCTGGATTTCCGACGATCATTGACGCATCGCCGACATCAGTTGTTACGCATGGGGTCCCACAGGCCATGGCTTCGGCGACGACGTTGGGGAAAGCTTCTGTTGCACTGGATAGAATATGCAGATCGAGTGTATTCATGATTGCAGTGATATCAGTTCGATGCCCGAGCAAACGAACGTTGTTTTGTAGTCCATTTTGTTTGATTAATTTTGCGAGCACTGTGTTTTTTTCATCGACTTCCGAACCAACCAGTAAGCATATGAAATTGTACGCTTGCTTTTTCATGATGGCTAATGATTCTAGTAGAGTCTTGTGATCCTTCTCCGGTGTCCAGCGCCCGACCATTCCGAATATCAAGGCGTCCGAAGCGATGCCAAGTTCGGATCTGATCGTTGATCCTAGCTCTTTTGATGGAGAATAGTTTTCTAGATCATAGCCATTTGGAATAACTGACATTTTTTTTGGCGCATAACCGTATTGCTTATGTATATCGGCAGCGCTTTCGGAACAACCGACAATGGCAACAGGTATGAGTTTTGATAATTTTCCGCAAAGCCACGAAACAAATTGTGTTGATTTCTTGTTGTGTTCTAGTTTGGTGTGTCGGATGCTCCAGACAATGTTTTTGCAACCGGCCAGCTTTGCTGCAACTCCGCCAATCAGGTTGGCGTGGTACATCCAGGTTTGAACGATATCGGGATTTGAGGTTCGTATCATCTTGGTTAACCTGAATATGGAAAATAACGCGGTAATAGATTTTGTATTGTCGAGGACTTTAACATTGATACCGTCGTTTTGCAGCAGGGGGCCATACTTGCCCAAATCCATTAAGGAAATTACCTGATGAGTGACATCCGTCTGCTTCGATGTGCAAAGGCGATAAAGCACAGCTTCTGCACCTCCGTGTGAAAGGCCTGTTATGACATGAAGGATGGATATCTCCATTTATAACCCTGATTGTTTTTCTTTCATCACAGTGCGCGATTCTTATTGATATTGTGCATGCGATACTTAATATTCGTGTTTACTTGAATCTTCAGGATGATTATGCACACCAGCAGGGGCAGCACCTTTAATGTTAAGACTCTTGGGTCTCCATTTGCGACAAAGCCGCCAAGTAGCATTCCGATCATTATTTTGTACACAACGAAAGGAGAGGTCGAAGACGTCCTATAAAAACATTTGTTTATGATCCCGATCATAATCCCATAAAGTAAGCTTATAATTGCAATTCCAGCCCAACCTAGACTATAGATACCCAATCCTATTAGTGATGGAGGGATGGTGCTGCGAAATTGTCCGGAAATTATATATGTGTTGTAATAGGTTACTGATGCATCCGTCGGTATTCCTAAGAGGCGAGCATAGAACAAGACGCCCAAGGGGATGTCCTTGAAATATCGATACTCGACGTCACCTTTGTAGATTGCCGAAAAAGCCTCATTAACTGAAATGAAAGCATAGGTAAAATTGCTCAATACCTCCTTCCCCGCTTGAAGAGGTGCGAGTTCTGTTACGCGATTTTGCAATTCATAAATCATCTCTCCTGGATTGTCGGAGAAAACATATCTGGTTATGACAAAACGCCCGAACAAGACAAAGAAAACCATCACGCCTAAAAGACCCAAGATGCGATGATTAATCACAATTTTTTTGTGATGGTAAGAATACAAGAGATAGCACATCAGGAATGGCATAATCATGCCACCCCGACCACCGCTTTGCAAAATAATATATCCAGCAACAACTATGTTCGGAATAAGCCAAGGTAAATGTTGAGATCTTAGTTTTTTTCTTCTTAAAATTAAGATGTATTCCATATAAAGAGCTATGACAGAGATTGTCGCCATTTGTCTGAAGAAAGAGCCAATTTGACTGAGTTCAAGTTCGCCCATGCGAATGCTTGTTGTAAGCACATTGCGACCATAAGCCAGAACAAACAGGACGACAAAAAAAAGAGCTAATAAAAAAAGAACTCGGGCATGTTTGATAAGTATTCTATCACTTAATAGTGCATGCACGATTGTATGTGTTTTTTTTATTCTGCAGCCAACTTGGTGGCCCAGCAAAATGCAGATCCAGCCCAGCACTACTGCTGCAATAAACCCGAGCGAGAGGGAAGGGTCAGTTGCATAAGCATAATTACGACTTAGCAAACGGTCATTGATATCAGGTGCAAACTCAACGCAAACAGGGGCAAATATATAGATAACCAAAAACCACAGCATAGAGAAAAATAAAGGATCAAGCCTATTTTCCGTGTATCTCAAATATCGCCGCCATTCAACTGCGACAATACACATGCCTACGATCATAAGCAGCGTTATGTTTATGTATGTGACCATTTATAGAGAAACACCTTTGATTACATTGCCCGCCCGGATTTGCCATGTGTATTTTGCTTCGAAATCGTTGAATGCATTTTGCGCGAGGCTATCTCTAAGGGATTTGTTTTTTATCAGGAGTGAAAGTGATTGGCTCCATTCATCAACATTTGCTGGGGCATCAACAAGCAGAGCATTCTTTTTATGAGTCAGAACATCTTCAAGTGCGTTCATTTTTGATGCTATGATTGGTCGCTTTGATGCCATGTATTCAAACAATTTAAGTGGTGACATCCATTTTGCTGTGTTTCCTGTGCCCTTTTGATTGCACGATATCTTCTCTTGATACGGTGCAAGCAGTATTTGACAGGAAAGTAGAAACTCGGGAACTTGGGCATGAGATATGTGACCTAAATAGTGAATGTTTTTAGATGTGCAATTTCTGCGACGTGCGTTCACTTCGACTTCATTGCCCCCGCAAATATAAAAGTCGCATTCGGGGTGCATGGAGCTCAATTTTTCTATAATCTCAATACCTCGGCCAGGGTATAAACCACCTGCGTATCCCACTCTTAATCTGGCTTCTTGGTGATTGTACCTAGAGGGCGGAAAAGAATTGGATACTTTTGTTGTTTCGATAGGATCAGCGCCATCTGGTGCGACGATCACTTCTTTCTGTTTAAGGCAGGGGAACATCGCAAGGTAAGCAGATTTGAGTGGTTCTGTAATGCAAACCAAACGGGCAAAACTTCGTGATAAATAAAGCCATTTTTCTAAAAAACGTCTCGAAGTTCCCGTGGGGATGTCGTGGGCTTCAAAAATGAGCGGGATACCCTTGTTTCTGCATGCAAGCAAGGCATAGATGTTTCGAGAGTATAGAATATCAAAAGGGAGGGTCGAATTGGCAAGATAGAGAGCAAATTTAAACGCATATTCGATACCCCATAGGCCCCTTGCTTTGAGGCGTGTTTGTAAAAAACAGATGGGAAATTGCCTTGATACACGATACTGATCATAGATATATTTAATATCTATTCTTTGATTTCCAGGCCTAGCAAAAAGCGTGACGTCATGCCCATTGTTGGCAAACGCCTGGCACATTTTCATAACATGTATGCTGTTCGCTCTTAGCGATGGCAATTGGGACGATGAAAGGTAGGCTATTCTCATTGTTCCCGTCCAATGATTGCAACGAGGTGATATCCGTTTGATGCGTCTGCAATTCGGTGGTGATTCCAGACTCTTTTCCACACCCATTGGTTGAAGATTGGAATTTCCAGGCTGAACCACCGGTTACCATGCAGTCGTGTTAGCAACGTTGTTAAAAGAGAATTCTTATATATGTATTGATAACTTTCTATATTAAGAGGTAATGCCGTTTCTGACATTTGTTTTTTCAATAATTCGATCGTATAGTGGCGAAAGTGCTTCTTATTAAGTGGCAGAACAGTAGTCGGGACGCTGATAATCATTTTTCCGTGCGGCTGCATGCGCTCATACATCGCTTTTATGAAACTGGAGATTTGGTCGTCGGGAATGTGTTCGAGCACTTCAATTGCGACTACAATGTCATATTGAGCCTTAAGTAGGCTGATGTCGCAGTCGTGATATGTACATTGTGGATTGAATGCCTTGGCAAATTGAATTGCCCTGGTTGACAGGTCGCACCCTTCGCGAATTGGGATTATGTCGGGCAAGTGGCCAATAAAGCATCCATCACCGCATCCCACTTCGAGTACAGATTGCGGTTTTGTTTCACTGACCATTTCAACCAGATGTGCTTGATAGCAAAGGTAGTCGAGCCCCCAGCTCAGTCGTCTAGATAGACTAGGTGTAGAATTCTGGATAAAATGGGGTATGTAGTGGTAAGGAAAATCGTAGAGTGATTCTTGAATTATTTCTTCTATCGCATCATCTGGCATTTTTTTAAACTCCCCTTGATTTATAAAACAACTCCAAAGATACTAGAAGGTTTAGAAGCTGGGCATTGTTTCGTGTTTTAGCCTGATGATCTTGCCAAGTCTTTCTGATATCTAGCTGTAATACAACATTTCTTTGGGCGAGATCCTTTACATATCTTTCTGCAAAAGCTTTAAGATCAGTTTTCGTACGATAGCTTTTCTCAAAATCTATATAGTTCAAGTGCTTGATGGGTTTTGGCACGAGTTGTGGAAAGCATTGATTGGCGAATTTTTGTAATCTACCAATGCAGCGTTTAGTTAGTTTTTTACATCTTGATGCTGTTAGAGGCAAGCCCGATTCATTCTTCAGTGGCAGAGAAAACAAAACGGGATAAGCTTTTGCAAGTATTTGCTTATAGAGTGTCTGTTGGAAGCGCATATCGTGAGGTAGGTTTAGTATGAAATTAATCCAGTCCGGTGCAAGAAATGGCGCCATATGTCGATACCCTTTCAGCAAAACAAGAGGTTGGATGTAATGGCGCTGTCGGATGAAAAAGTCTAACTGTTCATCCATGGTCAATAATTCGGGCGAACATATCGGATCCTTAGGCAAGTGGCTCATGTCATCTTTATGCGGAATCAGACTTGAATTAGCAAAATTGTTCCGCAATACAAAATTTGCACGGGCATCTTTCCAGCTTGCCGTTGGCTCAGCAGACAAATGCGAACCTGCTAATGGATCTCCCATAAAGCCACTAAGAAAAATTTCACTGCCTGACGCATCGGTAAATACCTGGCTGAATAAATACCCTTCCATGAAGGCAATGGGAGAATGAAACTTTGCCGCATACGCGAGCAGGGCATCTTCTTTCCATTCAAGATCATTCAAATTTATGGCTTTATTCGCAAGCCCGGCAACTCTGGCAACTTGCTGGCCTATTTCGTAATCAAGCGCACCGGGTATACCGAGTGTGACTGTGCGAATTTGGGTTTTCGGCAAATGTTTGAGCATTCCCGCGAGGATGGCACGTGAGTCCATGCCACCGCTGATGGGTATCACAACAGTCGTAGCTCCTACTTGCTTGGCTATATCTTTAAACGTGGCATCGAGAATGGCAATGCCGGTTTCTATTGATTCGTTTTCTGGAACAGCGGATTTAACTGGATTCAATGCGATGTTATAGCGGTCAAATAGTTTGTCCAAATGAACGGGCTTTGCTTTGGGCACATACCCGAAATGTAGGAAAGAAGCTATGTCTTTTTTGTTTAATTCTTTATGCACGCGAATCGCTCCTTAAGTGCATGGCTAATAGCAGAGTCATAGTAGTAGACCATGCCACATAATATAAAATATAGGAGATTCCGGCACCATTAAGATCAAATGTTTTCAATAAAGGAGTCAGTATACTTAGATACAATACCGAACTTCCTATGTGAACGTAAAAGGTTGATTTGGGCCGCCCAATCGACAGCATTGCGGGTTGCAATGGAAAAGCAATGGCTGCGATGCAGATTGCTACCATGTACCATAGCATGATCCCTTTCGCTTTAATAAAATCAGCGCCAACGGTTAGTTGAATTATAATATCGCCGCAAACTAAGAATGCCCCCCAGACCCCGATGGCAAAAGTCCCCGCTAGGAATGCCGACTTAATTCCGAACGCGACAAACTGGCGAATGTTTCGCTTTGCGTAAAGCTTGGATAATTCCGGATATATAGCCTGATACATCGGGTCTATAGCCAATGTAATAATGGATGAAAACTGTTTGGCTATTTTGTAAAGCCCAACTGCACGAAGGCCAAGCACCCCCCCAACAAGCATGATGTCAATTTCCCTGGATGCCATTCGAATTGATGCGTTGAGGTTTGTCGTCCATACGAAACTCCAAATCCCTTTAAATCGATCAGCTATACATGTTGAAGATGTAAGTCGATGCATTCCGGACAAATTTTGTTTTTTTAATTCAATTAGCGATAATAGAATCAATATTAATTTGCCAGCAATATCAGTCACTGCCCAAACGAGAAGAAAGGACCATAAGCCTGCACCAGTAACAAATGCAATGGTGCATCCGATTAATTTGATGGCAGCACCGATAGCGCGTTGAATAGATAGCGCCTTGAATTTATCATGCAATCTTAGGATAGCCGTTGGCGTTCCATTGATGTTGAAGAGTATGGTAAAACTGTACAGCATGGCCATTAATACGTTGGTATCATTCCATCCTCGCATGCGTCCAAAGAACCAGGCAAATGATGCAGCAAGTATGGTTCCCAGCACTGCCGTTCCGCCGTCGAGCAGAAAACCGAATCGGATCAATGCCTTGAAATCATCATAGTTTTTTTTTGCAAGAGCATCGGCTCCATATTTGATTATCGCTTGCCAAGTTTGAAAGTTCACTAACCGGTCAATAATCAGCACATACGTAGTGATCATAACCAGAACACCGAAGGACTCTGTTCCTAATGCACGAGCAGTAAGCGAAAGCGAGACAATGCCGAATGCGGACGCGACTATATTGCCACTAAACAAGATGCCCGCATTTTTAAACAAACGCACCAGAAGATCATCACGAAACCATGAGAACGGATGACTGAGAAAGTTTTTCAATCTGTGCAATTTCAAAACAGTAACTTCCTATTTGGTGATGATACTGAGAACGGTGTTGCCGACGCGGCTGGCCATTGCGGTTAGTGGGATCAAGTCTAGACAATCGACATTTGGCGGGAATGTATTACTCTTCGTTCGGCAGGAGCGGAGGAAATGCCCTCTTCTTGGCGTCTTGGCGTCTTTGCGTGAGAAAGAAGAAGAGTGCCTCACGCCCGCTTCGCTCAAGCCGCTAAGAACGCTAAGGTTAAGAGAGACCTGTGGGGGCACATCTCGTCATTCTTCAATTGGTTCTCGCTGATGTCCTATTTGCCTCATTTGAAAGGATTGACAACCTCGAGTTGGTTGTCGATGAGAAGTCCAGCCTGCATATCCTCCGACAAGAAATACTTGCAGGACTGATCCAAAGCAGACTGGATGTGCAGCGAATCAAATGGCGACAAGCAGTATTTCGCTGTCAGTGCATCCGCATTCTGAATCGTTGTGAGTGTAATGATTGCAGGATTCCAGACGCCGAATAATCGCAGAAAAGCCTTTCGCGCTTCTGTTTAGACGATTCGTCGAACAAATAGATGAAGACATTCGTGTCAACATAACAGCGGTAATTCAACAGATCAGCGTTCATTCATTTGTTCTCGTGTGTCTTTGTTTGTGTCCCAGTTAAGGGTGAAGCTGCCTGCCGTGTCGGGGAAACGCAATGCTTCAGCAAGGTCTGGCTGATCCTCGTCAATTGTATCTTGAAAAAGGGCAATAATCCGCAGGTGCCCCGTTTGCAAAAGCCGGAGTTTACCGGGTAGTGGAATCATGCCATTCTGGATATCCGCTTCAAATTCGACAGCCTGCATTGCTCACCTCGTTGTTGCAACCGTTTGAAAACAGGAGAAAATGTCGCGACATGCGACACCTGACGCATGCGTTCCTCTAAAAGTTTCTTGTCATAATGACATAACCATAAAAAAGGACAGAAGACAACAACGAAAAAGGCATTGCTGACGCATAACCTTGTTTTGCTCAGATTGTGGGCCGCACTTGCGCCCAA
>CAYTRK010000036.1:0-13221 GCA_964440205.1 uncultured Victivallaceae bacterium | reverse complement strand
GTCGATGAAGATAATGCACGGGGCATTTTTCTTGCCCTGTTCAAACATATCTCTTACTCGGGAAGCGCCGACTCCCACAAACATTTCAACGAAGTCCGACCCGCTAATGCTGAAAAAGGGAACTTCCGCTTCCCCCGCAATAGCCTTTGCCAGCAATGTCTTTCCGGTACCGGGAGGGCCCATAAGCATTACGCCTTTCGGGATCCTGCCTCCGAGGCGCTGGAATTTTTTGGGATCTTTCAGAAAATCGATTATCTCCTGCACGTCCTCCTTGGCCTCGTCTATTCCGGCAACGTTTTCGAAAGTAAACCGGTTCTTCTCGCGGGCAAGAAGTTTTGCTTTGCTCTTGCCGAAACTTAAAGCGCCGTGTCCGGCGGAACGGACCTGCCGGATAAAGAAGAAATACAGTATCCCGAAAATCAGGATTATCGGTATTATGCTTGTCAGGATATGCCAGAGATAGGGGTTTTGCTCGGGTACGCTGTAATTGACTTCGTGTTTGTCCAGAAATTCTGCGAGGTGGCCGCTATCAACGATATTAACCTTGAAATTTGCGGGGATATCGGATCTTTTTACAACTTCTTCTTTCACGGTCCCTTTGACGTAAACACTATCAGCCATTTGGGACTTTATGACTTCGCATTTCTCTATATCACCTTCTTTTACCAGCGTGACAAAATCAGGTCTGTATGAAATTTCCTTGTATTCGTCGCGATCGCCTGCGAACAGGTGGATCATAAGGAGCATGATACCCAGAATTACGGCCCAGGCCAGAATCCCTCTGAAAGGAGATTGCGGCCGTCGTTCTTCGTTTCCTTTTTGGGGTCTTCGCGGCTGATTTTCAGGTTTTTTTCCCGTCTTTGTCACTTTTTGTACCAACCTCCCTGATCCCGCAGAGCCCGGGATATGTCCGCTCATGAGTGGCCATGGCATCCAAGGCGCAACTCAATACCCAGCCTGCAGGTAAAATTCTTTTTTTGCTCGGAATCAGTCGCGCCATCAGAGCGTAACCAGCTTAATTAATCCGCCGATGTTGACCCTTGGCAAGATCTGGATCCGATTTTTAATACTAACAGTATAAACGCATTTAGCAAAAGCTAATTTTTGAGAAAAGAAGCGTGGATTGCCGAAAGTCGGTCTTTCAATGAGATGGCCGGCCCGGGAGGACCGTCCTACGGGAGAGGGGGTTCAGGGGTTGAGGAGGCGGAGTTGGATGTTTGGCCGGGAGGAATCCTCCACCGACCAGTTGCGAGCTACTGAATAGCCGGGTAGCCAGACAACCTGGTCTTCACAGACAACTAAAGGGATAGTTTTTCTCTCTTCAGGAGGCACTTTGTTGTCCACAAATATGTCTTGCAGTTTTTTAGAGCCGCTCATGCCGGTGGGGCTTATGCGATCTCCTTTCCGCCATGTACGGACGGTCAGCTTCCTTTCGCCCAGTTTTCTGAGAGAGATGGTGGCAGAAGCCGGGGGGCTGCCGATTTCTCGGGTTTTGTCCAGTGACAGGCCCGGCCCGGTGTGCGCCGTGACCTTAAGCCTGGTTTGAGGCATTGTTACCTCGCCCGGTATGTTGAGCGTGACTGCGCCACGGCCGGCCCGGTGAGTTTCGGACCTTTTAGAGGCGGACGGGCTCTTATCAATCAGAAGTCTGTCATAGGTTCGCCTGACACAGAAATTCTTGGGGAGGGGAACATATCCTGTTCCCCGCTGCTGCCTGATGAGCTTCTCGATTCTTTCGGTTGTAACTGAATCCGTTCCTTCCGGAGAGGTTCCCGACTGCATGACCCATAACTGGATAACTCTTCTGAGTTCAGCCGGCGACAGGCTTTGCATTTTCGCGACGTTAAGCGCGATGCGGTCGTTCTTATCGTTTTGGCTGCAGCGGGAAAGTAATCGGGCGGCAAGATTCTGAAGCCAACGATCTTCTTCCCGCAGGATATCCAGATTCCGTCTGACGGTTTCTCTGAAAGACGGGTTGAGCCGGGATTCGAGAATGGGAATAATCTCGTGTCTTACTGTGTTGCGCAGCATGTCGAGGTCTTTATTTGAAGCGTCTTCGCGCCATTGAAGCTGCCTGCGGCGGAGGAAGCCGATCAGTTCATCCTTGTGCACGTTCAGCAGGGGCCTGATAACTGGAAATCCGGCGGGCAACGATTTCCAGTCCATCCCCGAAAGCCCGCGCAGGCCCGATCCGCGAGAAAGTTTCAGTATAACATTCTCCACCTGGTCATCGGCCGTATGCGCAAGGGCTGCGCAAGAGGAATCGGTGTCCCTCACTGTTCTGCCTAGAAACCTGTATCTCGCTTTTCTTGCCGCCATTTCAAGTGATATGCCGTGCCTGGAGGCAATGCGTCTGACGAAGGAGGAGCCGGTAACTGTCGGCAGCGCCATTTCCCGGGCCTTCTCGCGCACGAACTCTTCGTCGTTATCGGCTTCTTTGCCCCGGATATGGTGATTCAGGTGCGCCACAATCAGCTCCAGATCGAGTTTGCCTGCAAGTTCATGCAGAATGTTGAGCAGAGCGATGGAGTCAGCGCCGCCTGATACTGCAACAACCACCTTCGCGCCGGGGTCGAGCAGGTGTCTTTCCCTGGTGTTTTGGAGGACTTTCTGGACCAAATCTAAGTCTTTTTTGTCCATTTCGGTGGGGTCAGTTATGGAAACCTTCTAATCGACAGTCGGCTTCAGTTCGTTTATCCCGCCCATGTAAGGGACTATTGCTTCTGGAAGGGTTACCGAACCGTCGGCATGCTGGAAATTCTCCAGTATGGCTACTACGAGGCGGGACAGGGCAACTCCAGATCCGTTCAGGGTATGGGGATGCTGAAGCTTGCGGTTTTCGTCCCTGAAGCGTATCCCGGCGCGTCTTGCCTGGAAGTCCTCGCAGTTGCTGCAGGAGGATACCTCCAGCCAGTCGTTCTGGCCTGGCGCCCACAGCTCGATATCGTAGCATTTTGCAGCGGCGAAACTGATGTCGCCCGTGCACAGTTGCAGCACACGGTAATGCAGTCCAAGTCTCTTGAGCACATCTTCCGCGTTGTTGAGCAGCGTTTCCAGCTCGTTATAAGACTCGGCCGGGTTCACGAATTTGTACATTTCAACTTTGTCGAACTGGTGGACGCGGATGATCCCCCTCGTTTCTTTGCCTGCGGCGCCGGCTTCCTTGCGGAAGCACGGGGTATATGCGGTGTAGTACAGCGGGAGGGGTTTGTCGATTTCCCGGTTGAGAAAAATGTTCGTAAGCGGCACTTCGGCGGTCGGCACCAGATAGAGTTCCTCGTCTTCCACCTTGTACATATCCTCGGCCATTTTTGGGAGCTGTCCGGAACTGGTCATGGCGGTTGCATTACAGAGCAGGGGCGGCCAGATTTCCGTATATCCGTGTTCCCTTGTATGCATATCGAGCATGAAAGATATCAGCGCTCGCTGCAGTTTTGCGCCATGGCCCAGAAAGAGGGAAAAGCCGCTTCCGCTCATTCCGGCGGCAGCGCTGAGATCGAGGATCCCCAGTCTTTCTGCTATTTCAACGTGCGATTTCGGTTCAAAGCTGAATTCCGGCTTTTTCCCGTGCTTTCGTACTTCCACGTTAGCCGCTTCGTCTTTACCTTTCGGGGTGGAAGAATGGGGCACATTGGGGATACGAAGCAATGCTGCCTGCAGCTCGGAGTCGATACGCCTGCCCTGCTCGTCGAGCTTGCCGATTCTTTCCCCGAGTTGCCGCACCGCGGCCTGCTCTTCGGCGGTGTCTTTTCCTTCTTTTTTCTTCGCCCCGATTTCCCGGGAGGAGCGATTACGCTCATTTTTGAGGCTCTCAACTTCGGAAAGTGTGCCTCGCCGCTCCGTGTCAAGTTTTATAACCTGTTCAACCAGGGCGGGGTCGCCATTTCGCTGTTTGACAGCGTCAAATACGAGTTGCGGGTTGTCGCGGAACAATTTTATATCGAGCATTCTTTTCTCCTGCCTGAAGTGACATACGTTAGCAGAACATGCCGTTGAAAGGCAAGGGGATTGGTTGTTTTCCAGCAATTCGCATTATGGCGCCGCGGCTTAAATAGAGTTGGCCGGGAATGGTCAACTTACTGGTGTAAGAGGGGCAAAGTCTAAGAAACACGTACTCGTACACCTACTCGTACACGCGAATCTCCGCAATCCGGGCGAGAAAACAGGGAAAAGAGATAGGGGTGTACGAGTATGTGTACGAGTAAGGATAAGAAACCCTTCGGAATTGAACTGTCTGTTTGGAAACACCTTTTTTTGGACAGGCCAGAATTATGATTTCCCGGGGGGCGCCTGAAACGGGAATTGTTATTGTTTTGGAACGGAGAGGTTTGTTTGGCGATTTGAAATTGCAGAAGAAGGAAGGATCGGGTATGGTTGGAGATTATGCAGAAGAGATTCTTATACTCAATGATCGTTCGAAGCTTGCCATGTCTGACTGCGACAGTTTTCGCCCTTCTCTTTTTCCTTCCAGTCTGGTCGGAAGCGGCAGAAGCCGATACCAACGTGTTTGAGGTAATCCGCGCCAGAAACAGGCTTCGTGTTGACCTGTGGCATCGCGAATCGCTGAAGAAATACGAGGAAGACAGTGATATGCTGGTCCTGCCCGGGCTGGTGGCCGACAGGGAAAAGAAAACTGTCACTGTTTATGCGGAGGCTACAGGGCTGGGTCAGAGCGGATCTCCTCCGGAGTTCTTTATTATTTCGCAGAAGAGCGGGCACGACTATGAATCGCTGCTGATTTCATTTGCCGAGCCCGGCCATGTTCACACAGCGCTGGAGTTTATAGGGATGAAGCCCGGACGTCCCGTAAATCCCGCCGAACTCAGATTCTGGCCGAAAGGGGAAAGGGTTATCATTCATGCCGTTTATACGAATCGAGCCGGCAAAGCGGAGTCCGTCAGACTGAGCGAGCTTCTGGTTGACGCTGAGACGGAAAAACCGCCGCCTGAGAAGGGTTTCGTATTTACGGGTTCCAGAATGGTTCAGACTCGCGCCAACGGGACAGTGTACGCGGCGGACGTAATGGAGCCCAGGGCCATTGCCGCCAACTATAATGAGCCGAACAGTGTTCTTGATATTCCCAGGGTGGCTCCCCAGGGATCCGTATACAGGACTTTTGTTGTAAATTCCGAATATGTATTTCCGGAGGGAGCGCTGATAAAACTGCGTTTCGAGCCTGAGTATCCGGGTGGAAAGAAGAGAGTAAAAGAAATGTCTCTTTGCGTGGAACTTATGGAGGGAAAGGGGGTCAGGTTCAGACTGTCCGAAGACGGAAAGAAAATTGTGGAAACAGAAAAAGCAGATAAGCTTATAAAGAGTTTCAGGGATATAAGCAAGGCGGGGCACGATCCTTTTGTGGAATTGAGTTTTGGCGATTCAATGCGGCTGGAAGACATCAAGTCAATCTGTGCGTCGCTCTCGCAGATTGAAACGCCTGAGGGCATCCGGATGGAACCCCCTCCGGAAGGCCATCTTTATTATAAGGCATTCCTTCCTAACGAGAAATTTCGAAACAGGGAGAAACGTTCCGCGCAGCCGTGGGAGCTGCATCTGAGCAAAACCTCCAAAGGTAATTTGAGCGCCACCTTGATCGAGATTGACCAGGTCTGGAAAGAGCAGAAAGTCTGGCCTGATCTTAAAATCAGAGAACATTCGATAGACGACGGTGAACACCTGAAATCCCGGCTCGCAGACTTGTCCGATGGCGACCAGTTGCGTGTGATCCTGGTTTATGCCGATCCCGCTCTTAATTACGGCAAACTGCTGAGCTATCTGTTGCCCGTTATTGATGACTATTCCACGATCCATGTATTCCTGAAGAACAGGGACGGCGAATCAATCCGGGAATGAGGTTCGCATTCTTCGGGGCAGTTACTGCGATTTTTCTTTCTCGCGTTCGGCGTCTTCTTCGGGTACTGCAACTTTGCCTAGCAGGTTGTAGTGTTTAATGCCTTCTATGATTCCGTCAGCGTAGGGCGCCTCTGCAAAATATACCCTCGGATCGCCTTCCAGTTTATCCAGCTCGTCGCTGTAGTTGCCGACGACCACCCCGAGAGTGTTGCCTTTGAGCATCTCCTCATCGTTGCCGGAGTCGCCGGCAACAAGGATCTTTCCTATCGGTATTCCCCATTTAATGGACAGGTAACGCACAGCCAGACCTTTTGATGCGCGGATGGGCAGAATATCCAGAAAAGCGTTATGGGAATATATTACGCGTACTTTGATTTTATTCTTTCGGAAGATTTTTACTATTTCTCTATATGAAGGCGCGTCTTCGTCAACGTCGTAGCTTATTTTATATTCTCGCTGGCATCTCGGGTCTTCCTGGAGAGCAAGACCGGGCAATTCGGACATTAACGACTTTATCTCGTCGGGCCGCCAGAAGTAATCCAGATGGTTTTTCCAGGTCCTGTCCGGTACAAGCTTTGCCCCGTAGTTGATTTCTGTGCCGACGGATGTCACGAAAATATCCGGGGTTGGAAGGTTGTGTTGCTTTAGCACTTCGACTGCGCTTTTCAGATACCTCCCGGTTGCGATTCCAAAGCCGATGTTATTGTCGCTTTCCTCAAGCAAGTTTTTCATTCTTTCCAGTGCGTCGTTGTCTCCGAGAAGGGTATTGTCGATGTCGGTAATAATAAGCCTGTCGATTTTAGTCAGTCGGCTTTTCTGCGGAATAAATAGGTCTTGTCCGTAATATTGTTTGGTCATCAGTTTGTTAATCCGTTTAAGGTACTTGTTGCTGTGTGCTTTCCATGAGAAATGATTCCGTACGCCCTCGATCCCGTTTTTAGAGTACTCCCGCCATTTGTCGGGGTCTTTAAGGATCTTTTCCAGCGCTTCTCCGATTTGTTTTGAATTGAGCGGATCGATAAGGAGGCCGTTATTGCATGCCCCTATAATGTCGTTGGGCCCGCCGTCGTTCGTAGCCACTACCGGCACGCCGCAGGCTCCTGCTTCCAGCAGTGTGAGGCCGAAGGGTTCGGTGAGAGCCGGGTTCACGAAGACACCCCGGCGTCTTGCTGTTAATCTGTAGAGCTGGGGCACTTCTTCGGGGTCGTGATGTTTAGGGAAAGCTGCATGCCCATAAAGATCGTACTTGTCTATCAGGAGCAGAATCCTCGTCAGGACTTTGCGCCGGCCGGAGTCGAAGTCCCGTATGTCGTCGCGCTCCCCGGCTACTATTAACAGGTTACAGTTTTCGCGCAGGTAATCGTTTTCTCCGAATGCTTCAATCAGGGTGCGGAAGTTTTTCTTCTCGTCAGGGCGCGAAATGGCGAATACTATCGGTTTTTCCGGGTCATGCAGAAATTTATCGACCACTTTCTGTATCCTGGTCTCTTTTTCTTCATTTTCCTGCGGTGGGAAAAAGGTTCCCAGATTAATGCCGGGGGGAATAACTTCGGTTCTTTCCGGCGCGTACTGGTCGTAGATTTCGTACTGTTCTTTAACTTCCTGCTCGGTGCTTGTGATGACCACCGAAGCTGTATCCAGCGCGTGTTCTTCGGCCTCGATCCGTCTGCCGATCGAGTATTTTTTTCTCACTTCTTCCCGGTCCATTCCGCTGTCCAGCAATCGCTGGAGTTTAACGCGTCCGAGCGAATGGCCCGTAAAAATGAAAGGAACGCTCAGTAGCCGCGCAAGCTGGGCGCCGGTGTATCCCGCGTCGGCGTAATGACCGTGTATGACGCTGGGCAATCTTCCCACTGCGCGGAAATGCAGGAGCGACTGGTCGACGAACACGTCAAGATATGGCCACAGGCTTTCTTTCCTGAGATATCGGCGGGGCCCGCAGGTTATCCTTCGGATATAGACCTTTTCGTTTATCTGTTCGGAAGACTGAGCGTAGGAGTCGTCTACTTTAGAATCTGTAATCTGCCGGGTAAGAAGATCCACGCGCCAGACGCCGGGATGATTGCCCAGCGCGCGAGCGAGTTCAACTACGTACTTGACCTGGCCGCCCGTGTCAGGATCCCGCCCGAGCTCCAGGTTTTTCCCGCGTATCAACCCGTGTATGCTTAACAGGACCAGGTACAGGCCCGAATCGGGCTCGGCCGACATATATGATTCGTCGTTATCAGACATAATTTCCTATTAAAGAAAACCTTCACAAACTGTGCATATGTTATTTGTAACCAATAACGACTGTCAGGCAAGAATTTTCCGGAGTAATCTTTTATGCCGAGTGCTTTACCCAGGTTTTTCTACAGGGCGATTTCGGTTTTTACGTCGTCATCGTCGGCGATTTCCGCTTCTATCTCGATATCCTCAGGCGCCTTGAATGTGGGAAGGTACCGGTAGTAAACCTGTAGCTGAAGGGCGCACAGCGTTGTGTTGTACGGCCGGCCGTAGTTTTCACTTTTTCCTGGGGACTCCCAGTAGCCGATATCTTTCATTTCTCCGTCCGGGCCCTCAATGGCTTTCGGGATCACCACCTGGTTGTTTACAAGCGCTGCGGCAAACTGTTTGTTCCACCTGTTCCATGTTTCGCCGCCTGCATGGAAATGCGCCTGCGTGGCATAATACCAGTAATAAACAGGACGCTTTCCCCATGGTTCGGACCAGACACAGTCTGCGTTATCGGCCATCCAGGTGAGGCCCTGCCTGGCTTCCGCCGATTTGGGTGCGCCGAGAAGTTGCAGGCCAAGGACGTTTACTCCGGTAAGACCTCCATTGCTGGATTTGTTATTTCTTCTGTCACCGCTCATCGTATATGCGGCCATTCCATTCTTGTAAAGAGATGCCTTTAAAAACTTTATTCCTTTCTTCTGAGCCTTGTCGATGCCGTCAATTTCGAGTCCTGCCATCTTTGCCGCCTTGAGGGCCTGATAGCACCAGCCTGCGTAGGAAACGTCCTTTCGCGTGCCTACCTTGAGGTTATAATCGAACCCCCCGTCGGCGTGCTGTCCTTGAAGCAGCCTTTTGGTTGCCTCTGTGGCCGCTTCTTTAACCGCCGGAACTCTGGTCAGCCCGTATGCTTCGCATAGCGCATAGGTTGCTATCGGGTGGGTGTAGTCGTGATTGTCGCGAGGGCTGAAACGTCCATCGCCGGATTGTGCTCCGACCAGATATTGTATTGCGTTTTTCACAGTTTGCCCGAATTCCGGCGAGCCTGGAGTTTCACCGTGCGCAAGAAAAGTGAGCACGCCCATTGCCGTAAATGCCACGGGAGCTTTCTGGCCGCCGTTGCCGCCGCCTGCTCCTTTGGTCCAGGACCCGTTACTGCTCTGGTATTTTTTCAGCCACCTCAACGCCCGCATCACGGCACCTTCTGTGGCTTCACTTCCTCCGTAATGCCTGATGGCATTGCCGCGGGAACCCGGGTTACGGCTTCCGAACATACCTTTCATGATAATCGGACTCTTGACCATCGCCACAGCGTCCATAGGTGCAGGCTGAGGTGAAAAGTCCGAGGGTGGGCTGGGAACCGGGTTGTCAACCGTTACCTCCACGTTGGGAATCTCCATCTCTACGGGTTCGGGGGGCTCGGGCGGTTCTTCTATAGGCTCTTCAATCTCCTCAAGCTCAGGAGGCTCTTCGGGGTCGATAATTCTCACTTCCACTTCACGCGGGGCAGGGGGAGTTACAGCAGCCAGCACTACCAGGATGCACATTGCAAGAAAAGGAACCAGAATCGCCGCAGCCGGCGCCGAAAGCCTTATCATCTGAAGCCGGGCATATTTGTATTGGCCCGAATCCTTCGGGGCCTTAAGCCCTTCTCTTACCTTGCGGACCTTTTCCCCGAAAGAAAGCTCGTCAAAGAGCTTCATCATTTCATGGTAGGAGTCGCCCAGCCCTTCTTCCACTACTTCTTCATATTGCTCATATTCGTCGTTCATAATTCCACCTTGAATTAGTTTAAACTTACCCGTTCACAAATGCAAACGTCTTAAGTTGCCTTTTTATTAGCCTGATCTATTCATGAAAAAAGCCAAGCAAGTCTTAAGTTGTTAGAATGTAGTGCTATGTGTTTAAAGCGCCGAGCGAAGTTTTTAAACATGTGTGGCATTGTCCGCACGGAATGGGGAGCGCTTGGCTTCTTTCGCCAGAGGCTCGTGAATAGATCAGGGTAGGTATAATGTGGTTTCAGAGACGGCCGAATTTTCGGTTCAGGTCCTTGAAGGAGGTCAATATTATCGTGGGACGTCCGTGGGGACATGTATAGGGCATTTCCGCTTTAGCCAGGTCGACTACCAGTTGTTCGATCTCCGAAAGGCTGAGCCGGTCGCGGGCTTTTACTGCCGCTTTACATGCGGCTTGCGCAATGGCTTCTTCCCGCCATCGTTCGGCGCCTCCTTTTTTTCCAGCCCGTTCGAGAGTGGATGCTGTTTCCAGCAGAATCCGGCGTGGTGAAGTGGCGGAGAAGTAGGACGGCAGAGAATCTACAACAAAGGTATCTTCCCCGAATTCGGCAATCCCGAAACCCATCTGCTGGAGCAGATTGAGATTTTTCCGGACTTGCTGAGCGTCTGCCGCTGCCAGGTTCACTGTTTCGGGCATCAGCAGCGTTTGCGACTGAACCGAGCCCGATAGCGCCTCATGCATGAATTTCTCGAAAAGAACTCTTTCGTGCGAGGCGTGCGGGTCCATCAGGACGAGCCCGTCTTCGGTTTCCATTACAACATACAGCCCGCCGATCTGGCCCAGAACCCTGCACCATGACCAGGGAGAACCGTGTATGTGTCCCTGGTCTGATGATTCTGAATATGGCTGGATTTCGGCAGGTTCCGAGTCCGGTTGATGACGTCCGCGGTCTGGTTGCCTGAATTGATCTTTGTGGTTGAGGCCGGGATAGCGAAAGCTGTGGACTTGGGGAAGGTCGTCGATGTTGAGGGATGTTTCAGGAATGGCCTGAGCCGTTAAATTTTCCGGTCCGGTTTCGGAGACGCTGCTTTGGTCGGAAGTTCCAACATTGAGGGCCTTCTGAATGGCGCCGATTATTGTGTCGCGGACTTCTGAGGGGCGGCGGAACCGTATTTCACGCTTGGTGGGATGCACATTGACGTCGACTGATCCGGGATCGATTTCTATGAACAGGAACACTGCCGGATGGCGGTTGCCGGGCAGGACGCCGTGATATGCTTCGGTTATGCAATGGCTGGTAAGTGGAGACTTTACAGCCCTTCCGTTAACCAACACGTACTGTTCGTTACGGTCGGGCCTGTTCATTGCCGGTGTTGAAACGAATCCCGTGATCCTGATCCCCGGTTGCTCCGCGGCAACCGGGCGGAGTTTTTTCAGATAATCCGGACCCATAAGATCAAGGAGGCGTTCTTTCAGCGAAGCGGGCGCGAGGTTATATATCTGCTTATTGTCCGCTTTAAGTGAGAGCGATACCGAGGGGTTAGCTATAGCCTGTACGGTGAATAATGTTTTAATATGTGAAAATTCTGTTTTATACGTGCGCAGAAACTTACGCCGGGCCGGGACATTGAAGAAGAGGTTCCGGACTTCAATTTTTGTGCCCACCGGCCAGCCGGTTTCTTTTACATCCTGCAGCTTGCCGCCTGATATGGTTATTTCCGTCCCCGGCTGATCCTGCCGGTGGTTGGTGGCCATACGGAACCTTGATACCGATGCGATTGCCGGAATTGCTTCGCCCCGGAAGCCGAGCGTTGAGATGTTTTCGATATCGTGAACGTCCAGGATTTTGCTGGTGGCATGCCTTTCTATAGCAAGAAGAGCGTTATCACGGTCCATGCCCCGCCCATTGTCAGAGACTGATATCAGTTTTCTGCCGCCCGCATTTACCTCAACATCTATTCGTGTGGTTGCGGCATCAAGCGAGTTTTCGATCAGTTCTTTCACCACAGAAGCCGGTCTTTCAACGACTTCTCCGGCTGCGATCTTATTTGCGACATTATCCGGGAGTATTCGTACTGCGCTATCTCTGGTCATACAGCAAGGATAGAGCCGAACGGGTTTCAGAGCAAGAGCAGGCTTGCTTCTCTCAAACGTCAATTTCGGTTTTTACGTTGTCATCGTCGGCGATTTTCGCATCCACCGCGATATCCTCAGGCGCCTTGAATTAGCCCGCATATCTCACAGGATTTCGTAGTGAGAGCGTGCAAAGCGCTGCTGCGGGGGTGCAAATTTTAACGCATGTCCCGTTTTTTACGGCTTTTCCGTGCATTACATACTGAAGACCGACAGATTCTTTAATCCGGCCTTTGCGCATATATCGAGAAGCTGAACAAGGTATTTATGGGGCGAGGTGCCTTTGCATTTGATTATTATGGTAATATCCCTGCTGTATCCCGCTATCCGAATAAGTCTTTGTTCCAGCCGCTCTTTACTTATTCGCCTGCCCCGGAGCACGTATCCGTCTTCGTAAACCTGTATGGTGACCAGATCCTCTACCTGCTCTTCCTTGGCGTCGGGATCGGGGGCGGGCCGGAGCACATCCAAGTGCGCCATGATATCTTCTACCTTCAGGGTCACGATGAAAAATATGAGGAGCTGGAAAACAACATCAATCATGGGTGTCATTTCCAGTTGGGCGGCGTCGCCTGCCCGCCGGTCTCTTTTTTTCTTTTTATATACCATAATGGTTTGTCCCGACAGCTACTGCCATCTGCGTTTCTGTTTGCGTTCCTGGACGGCCATAAAACTGATTCGCCATATTCCTATGCGGGTACACATATCCATAACCCGCCTTATATCTTTGTGCTGTGCGCGGTAGTCACCCCGTATGACAATGGGGAAGTCTGATCCCTGGCGTCGTTTCTTGGCTTGAAGAATACTCAGAAGCTGAGAGGGTTTAAGTTGGGCGCCGTGCATGGATATCCATCCGTGTTGATCCACTTCGATAATTGTTGTGTTCGGAGGCACATCTTCGACTGGTGCCGCGTTAGGAGTGTCCCACAGCTTGATATCCTCATTGATTTCCTGATCAAGTTTGATTGTGACGATAAAAAAGATAATAAGCTGGAACACCACATCAATCATGGGTGTCATATCTACGTCCGAGCCGCCGCTTCTTTTTCTTTTTTTTCTGGGCATTGCTTTTCTCCTTTATCCGGTGAAAAGACTATTCCTCTACGACTTCCACGTTACGCAGATCCTTTATAAGTTCCATCGTCATAGCTTCCATCCTGAGAACGATCTTGTTGGCGGCATTACGGAAGGTGTAATAGACCGCTACCGACGGAACCGCAATGGTCAATCCGCCTGCAGTTGTATAAAGGGCCTGCGAGATGTTCAAGGCCAGGGTGCCGACATCCG
>CAYTRK010000035.1:0-13666 GCA_964440205.1 uncultured Victivallaceae bacterium | reverse complement strand
TGCAACCCTTTGAAAAACAGGAAATGCTCGAAATAATCAGCCAGTTCAAACAGGGCAACCTACCGCTAATAGTCCCGATATCACTGCTTAAACACTACGCCAATAAGTACAGCGTAACCTACCTGCAACATCAATACTACATGCAACCCCACCCAATTGAATTAAAACTCCGCAACCATAGCTGACAAGCCAGACATACTGCAATCTGGCGTTTTGCCAATTCGTGCCCTCGCAGTGGTGCTTTCCGCGCTCGCAGCAGGAATTTTGTGAAGATATGCGGGTTAACGCTCCCTGAGCTCAAATTTGATCGTCAGCTCCTCGACACTACCCTGCGAAGGCAGGCCGGCAAAGTTCTGGAACGAAGCCCGTCGAACGGCATCAACCGCAGCATTGTCGAGCGCGGAATACCCGCTTGATTTCACAACTCTAACATCTCTGACCGATCCGTCCTTCACTACCTTGAACTGCACCCTCACCACCCCCTCTTCACCGCGCATTTGCGCCCCGAGAGGATAAGTCGGATTCACACTGGTCTTACCCAATTCCAGTGTTTCGACACCCTTTTCCTCCAAATCGGCAACTCTGGGCTGAGGAACTTGCTCCTCCTTTTCCTGTGGTTCCCGCGGCGGATCCAACTGATCTTCAACGGCAATTTCTTCGGGTTCAGGCTCCGGATCCGGCTCATGCCTCATCTCTGGCTCGGGTTCCTCTTCGAGAGGTTCGTCAGGCAGATCTTCCTCGGGAGGTTCAGAGCGAATCTGTCGCTCAACCACCGGAACAGGCTCCAGGGTCAACTCAACTGCGGACTCGCCCTTCCTGAAAACCGGCAGCGCCACCTCGCGATGCAAGGCTGCAAGTGTTCCTATCCCAATACCAGCCGCAATATGAAGCGACAACGCTATCAGCATCCCAAACAAAAGATCCTGGCGGCGCTTTTTCATTGCCGCTTCCGTTCCTTGACACGAAAGGAAACCGAGTCTATGTCCGCATTTCTCAGGCTTGAAAGAAGCTCTATGGATACACCCAGGTTTGAATTGCGATCCCCCATCACCACAACAGGCACATCATTTTGCCTCACAGCAGCTCCTGCCTGCGCCACCGCCTCTTCAATGGTTACCGGATTCTTTCCCGCATAAATCTCGCTGTCCTCTGTTACAGTCAAAACAAAGGCATCAGGTTTATTTTCCGACCCGTAACCTTGCGGCAAATTCACCTTCACCCCCCGGTAAATTGTCATCGAAAGCATAGTGTAGATAAAAAACACAAGCAGAAGAAAGACGACGTCTATCAACGGCATCATCTCAATCCTGGTTTTCCTGTGTTCGTAACCCGTGGAAATGTGCATATCCCCTCCGAATCAGGCCGCCGTTTCAGAAGAACCGGACGCCTTTTTGCTCGCAACTCCAAACTGGGTGGCTATCTTTTCCAGCCTGCGAGCCTCGCCCTCCGTCTTCGCGACAAAATAATTGTAGGGAATCAAAGTTATAATAGCCACCGTCAAACCAGTTGCAGTTGTTATCAGCGCCTGCGCTATTCCGCCTGTTACGGTTCTGGGATCTTCTATCCCGCTCTCACCAAGCAATTCAAATGAACTGATTATGCCAACTACGGTACCCAGAATACCCAGCAGCGGAGCAACAGTGATAATGGTGTCCAGAACAGGCAGGCCAAGCTTCATCCTCCCCATCTCATTCTCTGCCTCCACTTCCATGGCCTCCATGGCCCCGTGCGTCCTCTCTATTGCTCCCGCCACGACCATGCGCCCGGCAGCATCCAGCTTGCGCCGGTCCATCGCCGCAATTGCATCCTGACGCCCCTCTTCCGCTCTCTGCAAAATCCGATGCATGTCCGTGCGCGCCCCTCGCCTTTTCTCGCGCCACCAGAACATTATTCTCTCGATGGTTACGGTTAATGAAATCACCGAACAAATCAATAGCGGCCACATAACTGGACCGCCGCGTTTAAGCAGATTCTGCACAAATTCCATAACTAAAACCAATGTGTCATATCCTTAATAGGCGCAGTGTGTTCGTCCTGCTGCCTTCTATATATGTGATAAGCTATGTTAAGCAATACAGAGATGCTCACAACCGCCATCAGAAGACTCGACCCGCCATAACTGATAAACGGCAGCGGCAATCCCTTGGTCGGCAAACACCCGATAACAACTCCAACATTTATCGCAGCCTGAAGGCCCAAAAGCATCGTGATACCGTAACCCAGTAATTTACCAAAAACATCGGGAGCATTAAAGCTTATAATCAGACCGCAAATCATCAAGCCCGCATACAAAAGAACTACCAGCCCGGTCCCCGCAAAACCAAGTTCTTCCCCTATGATAGCCAAAATAAAGTCCGTGTGAGCCTCGGGAAGATAGAACTGCTTCTGAATACTGTTGCCCAACCCTACGCCAAGCAGGCCGCCTCGAATAAACGCAACTTTCGACTGGGCCAGATGATACGCTATTTCCGGATACTTCTCCGGCATCCAGAATGCAAGTATTCTGTTAAGCCGCACAGGGTCATGTATGATCGCAAGAGTAAAACCCGATGCTCCGGCCATTCCCGCAACTACCAGGTATCCTATACGCGTTCCGGCAGCAAACATTATAATCATACCCACAAGAGCAACAAGAAGAGTGGTGCCGAAATCCGGCTCAAGCAGCAACAACACAAGCATGACCCCAAGACCGCACAAGGGAAGAAGGAAACCGGAAACAAAACTGCTCGTTTTCCTGCCGATACGAGTCATCCACGCCGACAAACCGACTATTATGCTGAATTTGCCGAGTTCAGAAGGCTGAAACCCTAATGGCCCCACCCTCAGCCACCTGTTGCTTCCCCCTATCCTCTGTCCGAGAGGAGGAACAAAAACAAGAACCAGCAGAATAAGCGAAACAACATAAAGCCAAGGCGCCAGCTTCTGCCACCAGTGATAATCAAAACGAACAACAATAGCGCCGCAAATTGCCGCCAGAAAAAGCCATATCAACTGCCGCCAGAGATAGTACTGGGGATCACCATAGTCAGCAGCGCCCTTGACGCTGCTGGTGCTGGCCAGCATTACGATGCCCAGAGCAATAAGAACCAGTACTATGGCAACTAGAACAGTAGCAGTCCTTTGCATGCCGCATCAATACTGGGGCACAGGAACCTTGATTCGGTCGCCCGGCTTCACTTTATCGCCCTCACCGAGATTATTAAGCTCCCGAAGCTTCGCGGCGCTGGTTCCCCACAACATTGCTATGGTCTTCAGGTCCTCGCCCTTTCCGACTATATGAATCCGCGTGTCGGTGGTTTTGACCTCTTCATCTTCAGACACTTCCGGTTCCTCTGTTGAAGACGAGACGGTCTCCGCTGGACCGGACCCAAGGTCCACAGGTTCAACTTGCCGCTCTTCCTCTTCTGTCTCCGCTTCTTCAGCTTCCTCATCCTCCGCGCCGACGCCATCCATGCCCGGTATCCTCAGTTTCTGCCCTACCCTGATCACATCAGATTGCAGATTGTTCGCCTGCTTGATGGCCTTCACCGTCGTGTCATGATCAACAGCAATTTCAGAAAGAGTGTCGCCGCTTGTCACAACATATTGGCCACCATCTGTTTCCCTTGCGCCTTCCGCCTCCCCCGCAGACGGCTGCCGCGAAATCCGAGACTGCTGCGTATCAACGTCGCCGGGAACCACAAGAGTTTGCCCCGTCTTTATCATATCGGGATTTTTGATCCCATTTAATGCCATAAGCTTCGTCATTGAAACATCAAAACGGGCAGCAATACCGGAAAGCGAATCGCCTTTTGCTACCACATACATAGACGTTTCCTGCGGCCAGGATCTTACATCGGGGCGCGTGCTGCCACGGGAAGGGCGACCGGTTGCCGAAGGATCTTCGTCAGCGGGACGAGGCGGCAATATCACTTCCTCCTCCACCACTGCTCCCGGTCGCTGACCGGTCTGACGCGGAGTTCCACACCCCGGCATTAACAACACAATACCAACAGCAATACAATGAATCAGAACTATCGCTCCAACCAACCACGGGGTTTTCATCAGTCATCCTCCTCTTCAATTATCTTCAGTGCATACCTCTTGAAATCATTTCCACGCTGCTCGAAATTCTGATACAAATCGAAGCTCGCAGCGCCCGGCGAAAGAAGTATCGTATCGCCCGCTTCAGATTCCTCCCACGCCATCCGAACCGCCTCTGCCATGTTTAAACAATTCCTGCATTCGACAGCGCCCCGCCAGCGTGATATGAACTTTTCTGCGTCTCTGCCAATAACATAAGCTGCTTTGACATACATTTCCAGCACTTCTTTAATTTTATCCGCATTTCCTTCCTTCAGCATCCCGCCGGCAATCAAGCGGACCGGCCCGCCACACATCTTCAGAGCCGCTGACAGCGCGGCAAGATTCGTCGCCTTCGAGTCGTCTATAAACCAACGGCCGTCCTTTACCCCCACCTTCTCCATCCGGTGCGGAAGCATCTCAAAAGCCCTGACGCTCTTCTCCAGTGTCTCGCGATTAACGCCAATCTGATCGGCGACCGCCCACACTGCCGCCGCAATCCCGCCCATTGCCTCGCCTTCAAAAACAGTGCCCGCCAGGTCAAGACCCCTGCCGCCGCTCACAATCCGGTCCGGATAACAACGATAATCGCAGTTCCTGCCCACCCCCGTAATCAACGGCTTCAACTCCTCATACGCGGCAGCCGGACAGACAGCAGTCGCCCCCTCGCCTATCACCGCAGGAGAACCGGGCGGCATGTTCTCGAAAATTCTGCATTTCAAAGCTGCATATTCCGCAATGCTCGCATGCCGGTCCAGGTGGTCTTCGTCAATGTTCAGCAATACACCAACATCGGGAGCGAAACCACCGGCATATTCAAGCTGAAACGAACTTACCTCCGCAACAACCCATTCCACCCCCGGATCCCGCAACGCCACGTCGCTTAACGGCCTGCCGTAATTACCGGCGGCAACCGATGTCATGCCGCCTGCTGTAATCATCTCAGAACAAAGCTTCACAGCCGTGCTCTTGCCGTTTGTTCCGGTAACAGCAATTACAGGAGCGTCCAGATAACTCCATCCAAGCTCAAGCTCAGATACAATCCGTATGCCCCTTTCAAGCGCCTCGCGAATCCACCGGGAATCAGACCTTATGCCCGGACTGACAACACATAAATCAAATTTCCCGCATGGAATTTCCTCACACTCCCAGACAAAGCGTATCCGCTCTTCAGTCAAGAATGTCGAATCAAGATCCTCGCTCCTGTCTTCCCGATCGACAGCAATAACTTCCGCTCCCTGCGCCACCATCAGCTTTGCCGCGGCAATCCCGCTTGAACCCATGCCCAGAACCAGACAACGGTCAGCATGTATTCGCTCTCTCATCGGCATTCACTATCTTATCTTTAAAGTCAGTATTCCAAGAATGGCAAAAACAATCGACAGAATCCAGAATCGCACGGTCACCTGTGTCTCGCTCCATTTCCTGATCTCGAAATGATGATGCAAAGGCGCCATTGCAAAAATGCGCCTACCCTTCAGCCGAAAGGCTGCAACTTGCAGAATTACACTCACGGCTTCAATAACAAAAACTCCCCCGACTATTACAAGTGTCAGCTCCTGCTTGATAAGCACGGCTATCATGCCTATCGTTCCGCCCAACGCAAGACTCCCGGTATCACCCATAAACACGCTGGCAGGATGACAATTCCACCAGAGAAAACCGAGACATGCGCCCAAAAGACACCCGCAATAAACCGCCAGTTCCCCGCCGCCGCTGACAAAAGGTATCCTCAAATACTCGGCAAATTCAATGTGCCCGGTCAAATAAGCCATAATAAGATACGAAACCGCCACCGAGGCGCTGCAACCGACTGCAAGCCCGTCAAGCCCGTCGGTAAGGTTAACAGCGTTAGTAGCCCCAACCAGCACTACGGACATGTAAATAAAGGTGAAAATCAAACCCATATCCCTCACAAGAGGATCCTTGAAGAAAGGAACCATAAGTTTCACGATATTCTCCCGCGTGTCCGGAATCAGGAGCAACACAAAAAGCGCAATGGCACACCAGAGCAATTGAAGAAGTACCTTTGATTTCGCGCTGAGTCCTTTGGATTGCCGCCTGAGAACCTTGGCCAGGTCGTCAATAAAGCCGACCCCCCCCATGTATACCAGCGTTCCAAGAACCAGCCAGATGAATCCACTGTCCAACCTCGCCCATAAGAGAACCGAAATGGTAACAGCGCCGATTATGAGCAGCCCGCCCATGGTCGGAGTGCCCTCTTTTTGAGCATGGAGCTTGTACAGCGGGGGAGCTTCTTCCTTCCGCTCGTACTGCCGGAAATGCAGACGTTTTAACATCCTGATTACCATCGGCCCGGCCAATACACTTATAAAAAAAGCCGTGCCCGCCCCCATCACTGAGCGAACCGTAATGTACTGGAATACGCGCATAGGCGAAAACCAGTCCGATAACTCATGCAAAAAATAAAGCATCTCTACCTCAGAATTTAACTACCCGCGAACACTGCCCCGGAAAAGGAGACTGCAAAAACTCCAGCCACCGCCAATCAGCGGCAGGCAGTCGCGTCGTCTTCACTTCCCCATAGCATCAGTGTAGGAGGATCACCATTGGGCATCGTTGACGGTTTGGCAGACCTCACTGTAGATCTTGTATTACTGCTTCTCACAACAGAAGGACCCAAATGCTCGTTCTTCCGTCCTGAGTGCGACACCGTCCCTGCCTTTTCTTTTTCTTTCACCGTATAGCTCATCTGCGCCTGTATCTCTTCTTCCACATTTTCTGCAGATCTTCGACTATCGACTCCATCCTTACAAAACGCGACCCTTTTAAAAGCGCCTCGGCCCGCTTCCCGATCATCTCCGCCGCAGTCTCGGCCGCTTCCCTGTTGTCTTCCACCACATGCACCGCTTGAGTCGCGCCCCTGGCCATGCGAATACCTTCGGCTATTTTCGCGCCGAGGTCGCCGATCAGAATGACGCCCTCCCAGGATCTCAAACCAATGTATTCCCCAAGCCTCAAATGCTCCGAGGCCTCGGCTTTGCCCAGCTCCGCCATGCCCCCGAGAATCAGCCACTTGTCCTTGTGATTCTGTCCCAGAAATGTGTCTATTGCCGCGCGCATACTGAGTGGATTGGCGTTATAAGCATCGTTAATGATCTTTCTGGACGCTATGGCACTGGTTTCCCATCGCATAGGAGGTGGCGTGTAGGCAGCTATCGCCTCACATATCGTCTTCCACTCAACCCCGTAATGGCGGGCGGCTGCAACCGAAAGCATCAGGTTCATAAGATTGTGCTTTCCTGGCGCTGGCATGACGATTTCAGCTTTCTCTCCGCTTGCAACCTCTTGAATCTCCGCAACCCGGCTTTCCGTGTCCAACCAGACGCATCTGTAGCCACTGCCCTCGCCAACCCCGACAGTCAGCAGCCTGCAGTTCAACGCGGCCTTCACGGCATCGAAAGAAGCAACAGGTTCAGGCATGATTGCTGTTCCATCCAAAGGAAGCGCGCGGATAAGTTCAGCTTTCTCCTGGGCAATGGCTTCTAGCGAAGCAAAGTGCTCAACGTGCACCGGTGCAATTGCGGTTATCAATGCAGTTTCAGGTCGTATCGCAGCACACAATGGACGCAGTTCGCCGGGATGGTTCGTCCCGACTTCAAAGACTGCCACTTCAGTGTCCGGGGACAGCGAAAGTATACTCAACGGTACCCCCACACTGTTGTTCCAGTTGCCTTTCGTGCGCCCTGTGCGATAACATCCGCCGAGCATGCCCGCGGTAAGTTCCTTTGTCGTCGTCTTCCCCATGCTCCCGGTTATCCCCACCACCCGGATATCAAGCTCGTCCCTGTAGCCTCTTGCCATGTCCATCAAAGCTTTCGACGTGTCCGAAACCTGCAGAAGAGAATGTACAGGACAGCAATTCCCGTTGGACCAGTCAAAAAAACCTTTCCAGTTCTCATTTACAACAGCGCCCGCGGCGCCCTTCTCAAATGCATCTTCGACGAAATCATGGCCGTCAAAACGATCCCCGCGAAGCGCCACGTAAATGTCCCCGGGCTCGAGTGAACGCGTGTCATGACAAATTCCGCGCATGGTATCAGGTCGCGAAAACATCCACCTGCCCCCGGTCCACTCCGCCAGTTTTCCCGTATTAATTGCCTCGCTCACAAGTACTTCCTCGCTACAAGCCGGTCGTCAAACGATACTGTCTTATTGGCAAACTCCTGAAATGTCTCGTGGCCCTTGCCGGCAATCAATACCACGTCTCCCTGCCGGGCGGATTCCACACCCATGCGAATCGCTGACTCTCGATCTTCCACAACTTCATAGTCTGCGCCCGGACTGATTCCCGACTCGATTTCGCGAATTATTGCGCCAGGATCCTCGCTTCGAGGGTTATCGGAAGTTATATAACATTTATCGGCGAGATCTCCGGCAACCCTGCCCATCAACGGCCTCTTGGTTCTGTCGCGGTCGCCGCCGCATCCAAAAACAACTGTAAGACGATTCGGAGTGATCTCCCTCAAAGTCGATAGAACATTTTCAAGAGCATCATCCGTGTGAGCATAATCCACAAAAACGCTGAAATCACCCGCATACACCTGCTCCAGTCTCCCTGGGACCTTCTGAGCCAATGACAGAGATCGGAGCGACAAGCCGGTTTCAATTCCCAGCGCGCCGCATATCGAAAAGGCCGCCAGAACGTTGTAGATATTGAAACGTCCCAGCAGCCTGGATTCCATTTTCCCGCCACCCCAGGGAGAGCAGATTTCGTACGTGCTTCCCCTATGCGTAAGAGCTACGTTCCGCGCAGTAACATCCGCGCGTTTCTCTATGCCGAAAGTCAGAATCGTGGCGTCAATGCCGCCCCCGGATGCCAGCCTTTCGGCAAAAGGATCATCCGCGTTCAGAATCGCGAACTTGTTTTTCCCGGCCGATTCAAGCTGACGGAAAAGCAGGGCCTTGGCTTTAAAATACTCCTCCTGATTTTTATGGTAGTCCAGATGGTCGCGCGTAAGGTTAGTAAAAACTGCAATATCAAAGTCCACCGATCTTACCCGCTTCTGCACGAGAGCATGAGAAGATACCTCCATCAGAACACTGCGGCAACCGGCATCCTTCATCTTGGAGAGTAACGAGTGCAATACAGGCGGTTCCGGGGTGGTTCTGGAAGCAGGTATTATCCGATCTGCAATTCGATACTCGACCGTGCCGATTACTCCCGGCAGGCAGTTTGCATCCTCCAGCACGCCTGCCGCGAGATAGGCAATCGTGGTCTTGCCGTTGGTGCCTGTTATGCCGACCATCTCCATGCCCTCCGAAGACCTGCCAAAGAAATTTGCCGAAAGATCCGCCAGCGCGTCCCTGCAATCGGCAACGATTATATGGCATACACTCCGGGACACCCGGGCAGGCCTGTCTGTAACAATAACCGAAGCTCCCTTCTCCAGAGCATCCGGTATGTAATCAGCCCCGTCCGCTTTCTGACCCCGCACCGCTACGAATGCGCTGCCGGTTCGGACGCTCCTGGAATCAGAGGTAATACCGCTGACATCCGCAGGAATCCTGCCCGAAACCGATTCGGTCTTAACCCCGTCTATGAATTTCTTGAACTTCATCTCTACAACCTGTCACCCCGCTATCACAAATTTGCTTCATCGGAAATAAGAACAGTTGAAGCCAGTTGCATTTTCGACCTTCGTTCGCGGGGCGAACACACCCGGTAGCTCTGCCCGTCGTGGGCTCGAAAGCCCTTGCAGAGTTCGTAGCCAAGGGTCCGAAGCACTCCGGAACGGCCCAGCACACGGCTTCCACAATTTGAATTATTCTGGAATCTCATTTTTATCCTCCGTATTCAAAGTTTGAATATTTCCGCCGGATCAACGATCCCCGTTCGCCCCGACTTTGCGCTCCGATCGCGCTCTGGCCAGCCTGTAGGCAGGAGGCTCGCCAGAGGAGTCAAGATAGCGAAGTGTCCCTGATACAATTTTCCGAAAGGCCGGGGCTGCAATCCTGCCCCCCGTATGCAGCGGCTGAGGTTCGTCAACCACAACAATCACGCCTATCTCCGGAACTTCCACGGGAACAAAACCTACAAAAGAAGCAATATACGCTTCATTCGAATACCTCCCGTTCACAGCCTTCTGAGCCGTTCCGGTTTTCCCGGCAACCGTATACCCCTCGATTCTAGCTCGCCTGCCCGTCCCGCCATCCTCGGTTACCCGGCCCAGCAGCCGCTTCATCTCTCGCGCTGTTTCATAGGCTATCGGCCTGGACAGAACTTTCGGCTCATTCTCCATTAAAATCTCCCCGGAGCCCCGCGACACCCTTTTCACTACAAAGGGACGCATCAGGAACCCGTCATTTGCTATCGCGCATACAGCTCCAAGCATCTGCAGAGAGGTAACCGCCACGCCCTGGCCTATCGCAATCCTGGTCGGGCTGATCTTTGTCCATTTGGAAACCGGATGCAGTATGCCCCGTTCCTCGCCCGGCAGATCAATGCCAAGTTCACTTCCTATCGAAAACATTCTCAGATACCTGTAAAAACGGTGATCCCCAATTGCCAGAGCAATTTTAGCCGCCCCGATATTGCTGGATTTCTTCAGAATATCCGCAACAGTCAGCCGATCGTAAGGATGGTAATCACGCAGCAACCTTCGGGCATAACTCCAGGAGCCGTTTTCACAATCAAACACGTCCTCCGATTTAACTACCCCCTGGTCAAGGGCCGCCGCCACAGTAACGGCTTTGAAAGTCGAACCAGGCTCATACACATGCCCAATGGCCCGGTTCAGACGCGAATCAGAATTTGATGTCCTGAATTCATTCAGATCGAAAGCGGGACGGCTTGCTATAGCAAGGATCTCGCCGGTCCTCACACGCTGGACAATCGCCCACACAGCCTTTGCGTTATGCTCCGACAACGTCTCTTCCAGAACCTGCTCCACTATGAATTGAACGTTCTGGTCCAGTGTCAAGTGCACATCCGCGCCAGTGAGCGCAGGCACCCACCTGTCACGATGCCAGTACATCTCCTGATGCAACGCATTCACCCGGCTCTCAACAAGCCCGGGCGTTCCTTTCAGAAAGCTGTTCATCTCCTGCTCCACGCCGGAACAACCTGTAGCTTCATGATTCACAAAACCCAGAACATGGCACATAAACGAACCCTGCGGATAATAGCGCATAGTTGCGTCGCGCAGAAAAACTCCCGGCAGCTTTTTCAACGGCTCAGCTTCGCTCAACGGCACGTAACGCTTGATGTATGCAAACCTCCTGTCTTCACGATTCAGACGGCTGCGGATTTTCTCCACATCAATTTTCAGCGCCGAAGCCAGATTATCCGAGACATGGTCAAGATTATCAGAAACGCTGACCTTCCACGGATCGGCGCAGACATCCTTTACAGCCAGATTCAGAGCCATGATGTTCTCGCCTTCGCTGCTGTCGTAGATGTTCCCTCTTCCAGCAATAATCGACTTTTCCATGCTTCGGTCAATGCTGGGGTCGTACTGCCATATATGCAAAAAGGCCAGGCGTGAACCCAGCCCCGACATCGCTGCCAATAAAACAACGGCTCCTACCATGAACCTGATCTTTATCGCCCGGTCATTCATTGAGTACCCTCCTGTCCCTCGATATATGAACCAGGGCATCCTCGCCGATAATTCTCCTGTCGGGATCCGGATACCGGGAAGGAAGAATCACGACCTGGTCCTTGCGAGGCCACCCCATCTCTATGTTCATCTCCCTGAGCTTTCGCTCCAGATTCTCCGGCGACTTCATCCGCGTCCATTTGTATTTCGCGTTCACATAACCCCGCCGCAGCTCCTCATGCTCTATTTCCAGAGTCTTTATCTCTCTGCCCACCGCCTCACACCTGCATCCCAGCCATACATATGCCAACGCCAGAGTCGACGCAAAGATGACCAGCATCGCAAAAGGAACGGGAAAAATGAAGCCGTCCACCTTCTTCTTCCTGTTGTTTCGTTTTGCCATCTCACTCCCCCGCAGTATCTGCGCCAACTTTTTCGCAAACTCTCAGCTTCGCCGACCTTGACCTGGGATTACGTTCAATTTCACTCTCGGAAGCCCTCACCGGCTTACGGGTTAAGACCCTCACTCGAGGACAGATTCCCTTCCATTGAGAGCCGCCTTCCTGCAGCGACTCCGTCCTGCCACGATGCTCAAGGAAAAAATGTTTAACAATACGGTCTTCCAGACTGTGAAAAGATATCGCCGCCAATCGGCCGCCCGGACGCAGAATACCAAGCGCAGCGCCAAGTCCCAGTTTCAGACTCTCAAGTTCATTGTTAACAACTATCCTGAGCGCCTGAAAAACCCTCGTGGCCGGATGCAACCTGGAACCCCTTCGCGACACCGTTGCCGACACAATGCCGGCCAACCGCCCCGTTGATGAAACCGGCGCCTTCTGTCTCTCCCTGACAATCGCTCTGGCAATCCTCCGGGAATGTCGCTCTTCTCCGTATATCCTGAATGTTTCCTCAAGGCTCTGTTCATCCATGTCGTTAACTATGTCCGCCGCTGTTGTCTGCATCCTCTGATCCATCCTCATATCAAGCGGACCATCAATCTCAAAACTAAAACCCCGGGCTCCGTCGGCAAGCTGGTTGGAACTTATACCCAGGTCAAAAAGCGCCCCGTCAACATCCTCAATATTGTTTTCCCTGGCAACATTGCGCAGTTCCGAAAAATCCGACTGCACAACCACGTGCTCCCCGCCATATTTACTCAACCTCTTTTTCACTGCGTAAACCGCCTCTTCGTCCCTGTCCAACGCCAGCAACTTGACCGGCCGCAACGATCGCCTGACAAACTCCTCGCTGTGCCCGCCTCCTCCGGCAGTCGCATCCACATAGGTTCCTCCCGTCTCAACCTGAAGGAAACCCATAACTTCTTCCACCAGCACAGGTTCATGCATAATGCTCCATAATCAAATTCTCATGAGTCAGAAGCCTACATATTGAGCGGCATCCAGAATCCCCTCTTTGCTCAGATCCCCCGATTCCTTCAGACTTTCCGGACTCCACAACTCAAACCGATCCAAAGCCCCAATCAAAACCACCTTCTCAACCAGACCCGCATAATCCAGCAATTCATCCTTTACCCGAATACGCCCCTGAGAATCCCAGGACACCAGGTCAGAATGGGAAGCAAGAACCCTGGCAAACTGACGCGCCTTCGGATCAGCTATCGAATGCTCCCGCATGGTCTTGATTCTCCTTACAATCTCACCAGCCGGATAAACCGATAAACACTTGTCGTGAACATCAGGCAACACATAAAGACTCTTCGGTTCGTTGACCTGCGCTCGCCATTGCGAAGGAATGGTCAACCTCTTTTTAGGATCCAACGTGTGCTCATACCTGTGTACAAACACCCCCTGCCCCGCTATCTCTTGCTCCAGATCTATGTTACTTTGGTCCACAACGTACCTCTCTGTGACACAATCCACCACATTGCCCCACCATTGTCAACATTTTTTTGCAGTTTTCCTGCCGGAAAAATAGAAATTATGCCGAACTTTGGTTCCGCATTCAGCAGACAGGGAAGGTGCAGGCGTTAGCCCGCATATCTCACAGAATTTCGTAGCGAGAGCGTGGAGAGTGCCGCTGCG
>CAYTRK010000034.1:0-13673 GCA_964440205.1 uncultured Victivallaceae bacterium | reverse complement strand
ACTTTCAGACTCAGGTTTGCAGAGTGATTACAGTAGGGCTCCGAGAGGGAATCGAACCCCCGTCCGTTCTCTGTTTCGGGAAAATGTAGAGAACCGCAACTCAATAGAAATCCAAATCAGATAGATTATTCAGCGCTTTCTTCTTTCTTGACCTTTCCAGACAGCGATGGTACACATTAAGTAACAAAAATAGTAACTTTATGTAGACTAGGCTGATGCAACCGATCAAGGAATTAACCCGACTTCTCGAGAGACTGGCAGGCGAAGAGCATTATCTCTTTTCCCTCGATGATATGCGTAGCGCCATGCCGGAGGCAAGTTCGGGCGCTTTCAAGGTCCTTATAAGCCGGGCCGAGAAGTCAGGACTCTTGAAGCGAGTCTGTCGGGGAATCTATCTCTATCCTCGGGTGACTTATAAGGCAGGGCTGGTCTTGTTTCATACGGCTGCAAAGCTGCGGGCGGACGGCTTCAATTACCTGAGCCTCGAAACGGTACTGAGTGATGCCGGGGTCATATCTCAAATTCCAATAAACTGGATTACGCTGATGTCTTCGGGGCGTAGCCATATCGTGAACTGCGGCGATTTCGGTCATATCGAATATATCCACACCAAGCGACGGCCGGCCGATGTTGCAGACCAATTGAGTTACGACCAGGACTGTCGTCTCTGGCGGGCTTCGGTTGCCCTTGCCCTACAGGATATGAAGTTGACCCGGCGCAGCACAGACTTGATCGATTGGGAGGTGGCAGGTGAGTATCTTTGAACAACTTGTCGATCAGGCGATGCGCAGCCAGCCGCAACTTGCACCGCTTCGCGTAGTCGTAGAGAAAGAGCTTCTTCATCATGACATATTGCGCGAAATGAGTCAGGCAGGATTATTGAAAGAGTTGACCTTTATCGGCGGCACATGTCTGCGGGTGTGTTACGGTTCCCAACGTTTGAGTGAAGATCTGGATTTTACTGGGGGAGCCGGTTTTACGCGTGAGGGGTTGGCTGATCTTGGTCGTGTTCTGGTTGAACGTCTTGAAGTTAAATATGGTCTGCCGGTTGAGGTGAGTGAACCGCAACGTGAAACGGGCAATGTCGATACATGGAAGCTGCGGGTTTTTACCAGACCTGCGCGAAAACATTTACCGGTTCAGCGGATCAATATCGATATTTGCGCGCTGCCCAGTCATGATCGTAGACCGATGATGTTACGTAACCATTATGGTGTTGAAATGGGTACCTCGGGTCTCATTCTGCAAGTGCAAAGCCGTGAAGAGATCCTGGCCGATAAGATGGTTGCCTTCACCTTGCGGCCAAATCGGCTCAAGAGTCGGGATCTGTGGGATATCGTCTGGCTGAACAGGCAAGGCATCACCCTGCCTGTTCAGCTGGTCCTGCAAAAGGCGATAGATCGCCGGCAGGATCTCACCCGTTTTCTTGATCAGCTGCAGCAGCGAACAATGTTGTTGCAATCGGATCCTGCGGTTCGTAGGGATTTTTTGGCGGAAATGCGGCGTTTCCTTCCTCCAGCTGTGTTTAAAGAAAATCTTGAGACAGATGAGTTCTGGACGTATCTTGTCGGTCTTGTAACCGAGGAGGGTGAGAAGGTACGACGGGAAGCCTGAAAAAGCGCACAGCTCAGAGCTATGATTTTTCCAAGCATAGATTTGATGCACTTCTTTTTGTAGGCTCGCTCAGGTGCTGGCCATGCCGATATCCTGGAAGGGAACCTTGCAGCAATACGCCGGACGCCCGCACCGGGAACACGCCATAGAACGCAGCATTTGACGGAACCTAGCAGCGTGAAACGCAGGGGGCCGGGAAACGTGGGGACCTTCCTGTAAACCATCCCATGCTATGAAAACAAATTACAGAACTTGACGCACACAACTATAATTTCAGTCATGTTTGTTCCTGAAGGACTCTTTTCTTATATTATGTTTTGTCAGGAGCTTATGGATCTGGCGGCGACTGACACCTGCAGTTTTTGCAGTGGCCTCAATTTTACCTTTATGGATTGACAAAAGAGTGCAGAGGTACTCTTTTTCACTCTTTCTTACAGCCTCGTACCGTGTTTCTGCCAAAGTCTTAATTGATGAGAGCAATGTATTGTCGTAGCTCGGAAGATCCTTCTCCGTCACAGCTGGTGTTTCTGACAGGTCTGGCGGAAAAAGTGTTTTGTCCAGGTACGGAGTTTTGGCAAGGATATATGCCCGTTCGATCAAGTTCTCAAGCTCCCTGATATTTCCTGGCCAATCGTATTGTTGAAAGATGTCCAGTACTTCATCTGTCAGCCCAACAATCCCTTTTCCATGCTTAGCATTGAATTGATCAAGAAAATAGTCGACAAAGAGACTGATATCCTTCTTTCTTTTTCGGAGGGGCGGGACTTCTATCGGGAAAATGTTTAACCGATAAAAAAGATCGGTCCTGAATTCTCCACGGTTGGCCATCTCTTCCAGATCACTATTCGATGCTGCTATGATACGCACATCGGTAAAGTGGGTCCGGTTGCTACCTATGGGCTGGAATGTTCTATCCTGCAAAACCTGCAAAAGTTTTATTTGTGTTGCTGCGGTAATGGTTCCAATTTCATCAAGGAAAATAGTCCCTTTCGAGGCTTGTTCAAACTTTCCTTTTTTTGTTTTAATTGCCCCTGTAAAAGACCCCTTTTCATGGCCGAACAGTTCACTTTCGATAAGAGACTCGGGAATGGCCCCGCAATGCACACTCAGCATCGATTCCCCGCTTCTTGGGGAACTATCGTGAATCAATTGGGCGATCACGCCTTTTCCCGTCCCCGTTTCACCAGTGAGCAGTACTGTAGTGCCAGTCCTGCTCACTATTGCGACCTTCTCGAGCATCTGCTGCATCACTTTGGAACTTGACTTGATCATTGTTGGATAGCCAGTTCCGGTATCGGAGGCGAGAAACGATGTTGCATTCAGTACAGGGTCTGGCTGGCGAACAGCCACTTGGACCGCTGCGATAATTTGATCATGGGTTGTCGGTAGTGCAAGACAGGAGTATGCTCCTTTTTTTATTGTCCTTTCTGCGTTGCCATTGGCAGTTGGGGAAGTAAGAATGATGGTTTTTGTTTTTGGAGAGAGCTTGCGGATTGTGGCATGAAATTCCATATATCCGTCACGACCCAATTCAGGAATCGAGTCAATGTCGATAATCACCACATCCGGCTGTTGCTCCACCAGCAGATTCGTTGCCCTTTCCACTATCCCGGTTTGATGCTCGCTCAATAGGTCTCGCAACGAGCCCGGAAACAGAGGGTCTTGAGCAGGTCGGTCCGTGATGATAATGATGCTGGCTACCATGGGAGTATTGTCGTCACATAGTGCATGGTTTTGAGAATCACGTCGGGCCTAGAACGCTACCTTCTCTTCTCAACTCGGCAATCCCCTGAAATTCGTCTTTTGTCTGACATCGCATAGCGGCGTAGATCGCGCCCAGAAAAAACGAGTACGGTTCTCTTTTTATCAACTTGTAACCACTACGTTCAAGCGAGTTGATGATCGTTGGATCGAACCTGTCAAGTTCCAGACTGAGCTCCCCGCCGGGACTGCAGTGCAGTCGTGGTCGTTTGACTGCTTCATGCAGGTTTGCACTACCGTCTATCAAGTTGATTATAAATTGGGCCATTGTTGAAAAAATTCGGTCGCTGCCGGGACTGCCAAGAGTAAGCCATGGTTTGTCGTTGAGAAACATGATGGTAGGTGCCAGTGAAGACCAGGGCGTGGCATTGGGCCTGAGGTAATACGGGTGACTCGGGTCTTTGAATTCCATTGTGTTGATGTAGTTATTGTAGAGAAATCCGAGACCTTCAGCTGCCGCCCTGCAGCCGTACAATGATTCAATAGACTGACTGATCCCGACCGCATTCCCCTCTCTATCCATCACGGAAAGATGTGTGGTGTCGTTGCCACCATGAAGATAACTGCCAATACTGGTATCCAGATCAGTTCTGGCACGGATTGAGTTATACAGGCTGGCGGCAAATGCGGGGGAGGCCATGGTGTGGTCGGCCTCTTGCCTGTAAAGGTCTGGGCGTATGGGGTGCTGCTGCCTTTGAAGGAGCGCACAACGAAGTGTCTCGGCAAGGGTACGGGCACTTTCAGGCGTCATCTTGTTGATAAATTCGGGTTCTGCATTATTGAGCATCTGCAGTACGAGAAGGAGGTCCCTTCCCGCGGCAGGAGGCGGTACTGTGAAGATTTCTGTGTCCCGATAATGAGCCTGGACCGGTTTACGCATCACCGGCCATGGTATGAAGGCGAGATCATCATGACGGATAAGCCCGCCGTGGGCCCGCATGTCTTCCTCGATCTGTAGAGCGATTTTCCCCAAATAAAAGGAGCGAGGCCCTTCCTCTGCTAAAATGGATAGGACTGCGGCGAGATCTTTTTGCACAAACAGATCTCCTTCGCTATAGGGTTCGCGGCCGTTTTTCAGAAAATATTTGGCACCGGAGCCGGCTTCGGGGGTAAGGAATGAATTGAGGAGCCTTTTCTGATGCTGATGCTGCAATCCGGAGATCGCATACCCGTTTGACGCCAATTGTATGGCCGGTTCGAATATCTCGGCCCAGTCAAGTTTACCGTACTCCAGATGCAGGTAACCAATTAATGCAGGAATCGAGGGGACGGTGGCGGATTTATAACCAAAAGAACGTTCCTGTTTCTGGATGCGCTGATTGTGTGCCAGGGAAGGTGTCCTGCTGGAACCATCAAGTGCAAGGGTTTGTCCGTTGATGTGGAGAATGACCATACCCTGGCCGCCGAGACCACTTGACTGGGGTTCGCAAACGCATAACGCCATAGAGGCTGCGCATGCAGCATCAACCGCATTCCCACCTTTCTCCAGCATGCGCACACCTGCCTTGGTAGCTTCGTGGAATGCAGTGACAACTATGCCATGCTCAGAGCGACCGAAATGTCCTCCGCAATTAGTCTGTTCATGATTTTCGATTTTGTGGAGATCCATCATGTTCTTACGTTTCCATATTATTTGTGATGGGTACGAGCTGGGGTATCGTCGTAAAGTAAACCATCCAATTTTTCTTTCCCCATCCACCGAATTGGGAACTAATGGTTCTCAAAAAAATCTTTTTGCAGTTATTACTGAACAGCATCTCTCCAGTCACAAATAATAATACCTCCATGTCATGCCAAAGCACATATGCTTATGCTGTTGTATATACATTATATTATAATGGGGTAAAGAAAAATCCAGCCCCATTGCTTCGTGGAAGATTCTTTCTCGCCCATACACCAGAAAAACAATGAGACCTGGTTGTTCACATAGCGCCACAAACGGGAACTCGTAGTTCGCATTTATCTGTTTCCCGCGGTACCACCTATGACTTATGCCCAACAAAATATTACATGATAACAAGATGATATGTTTTGTGGCATATGACTTGCTTACTGAGATGGTGGTTTGAAAGATACATTGTAAGTGTCCAACTCGCTCTGAATACAAAAGGATTCATCAATGGAAACTGCAAAGCGCTCAATAATTTCCCCAACCACTCAATTTGAGCTGTGTTTCCTGAATCCTGACGGATAGAGCCTTAATACGAAGGGGGGCATGTTGAGTCCATTGTTAAAAGGCAAGGATTTGCACACCCACTTACAGACGACAAAGTCTGCAGATAATGGTGCTGTTATGCATCTTTGTGCAAGAGCAAGCATATGCCCGTTAACTGCTTTGATACGCCGTAACATCCGTACACGCAGGATCTGATGGAATTAACTACCCAACGTGAAAGCCCGATCCCTCAGGACAGGAAACCGTCCGTTGTGAATAATCGAGCTCAGATAGAGAATCTTTTTCGTCCGACTGAAGATCATGTCTGCTCCGAGGGTATGGGAGGCATGGTTGCCGCAGCCCATCCTGCTGCAACTCAAGCCGGTGTATCGATTCTAAAAAAGGGCGGTAATGCTGCAGATGCTGCAGTAGCAACTGCTCTTGCTCTTTGCGTATGTGAACCACAGGCATGCAGCATCGGCGGGCAATCTTATGGATTGCTACATATGTCGGGCCGCCCACTCTTTCTTGACGGCTCAGGACGGATCCCTCAGCATCTTGATGTTACAGGTCTTTCAAAATCCGACTTTCTGTATGGCTACAAAGGGACTTCAGTACCAACAACACCCGTGGTGCTCGCCTGTATTCAGCGCAGATGCGGCAGGTTATCCTGGAAAGAAGTCGTTGAACCTGCCATTGCGCTGGCTTCTGATGGATATAAGATCACGAAACTACAGCATGATCTGCAGAAAAGGGAACTGGATTATTTTTTGTCAGTTCCCGGAAAAAGCGGCTCTCGATACTTTCTTAAAGACGGCAATAAGCCGTTCGAGGTGGGGGATATATTTGTTCAAACCGACTTGGCACAGCTACTCCAACGGCTCGCAGAATATGGTGCAGAAGAATTTTATATTGGAGAAACAGGACGGAGGATTGCAGAGGATATCGCTGATAATGATGGTTTTTTGATCAAAGAGGATCTTGCCGCCATCCCGTGGCCCCATCAAAGGTCTGTAATTGAGCAGCGTGTATTCGGGTATCAAATGCTCACTACACCGCCTCCTACCCAAGGCAGGTTACTTGCGCATATTCTGCTGATAGCAGAACGCATGGCCTTTCGTGGGAAAGACATTCTTTCTGCCGAAACGATAGAGCTGTTCGCAGATCTTTTCTACAGCGCCTATCGCGTCCGGATGGAGCAATCACCCCTCCCGGATCTTTATAATTTTGTGAATGATGACATACTATCTGAAGAAACAATTAACAAGACAGCAGAACGAATACTCAGTTCACAAATCCAGGCGGCTGATCATCCAGAACTTGTAGGGGGCGAAACAACGCATCTCTCGGTCATGGATGGAGACGGCAACTGTGCCGGTATTACCCAGTCAGTAAATATGGTCTATGGCTCAAAAGCCGCAGCAGCCGGCCTTGGTTTTATATACAATAACTACCTTATCGATTCTTTTGCTCTGCCTCATTCGCATCCGCATGCAATGGTTCCGGGAAAGACGCCTCCATGTTCCGTTTCCCCTTTTATATTGTTGGACAATGAGGGGAAACCCTGGTTATCCGGAGGAAGTCCCGGCTCCCAGAGAATCGTTACCACCCTGACGCTTTTTTTGATCCGTATCCTTTATGGAGGAATGTCAATAGATCAGGCAATGAATCTGCCTCGATATCACTGTCAGGAGTACCGGAAGGTTCTCGTTGAAAGGGAAAGATTCCCGGAAGAATATTCCGCATTGTTACAACGAAAAGGCTACGTGGTGGATCATCATCCATCTTTTTATTTCGGTGCAATTCATGCGGTCTTGAGAACTCAGGACACCGGGAGATACCAGGGTGTTGCAGAAATACGTAGAGACGGCAGTGCGTCAGGGGTGCACTGATACAAGCAGAACCATTACAAGGAGGAGCAGCCATGAGATTTAAAATGAGGTCAATGATTGCGATGGTTTTTATTATGCTGATGGCAGTGATGCCGCTGCATGCATCCCAGGAGCCGGTAACTGGAGGTGTTCTAAAGGTTGTTATCGATTCCGACCCACCGACTCTCGATATTCATGCAACAAGAGCTACCCTTTCGGTATTTGTCGGCGGCAACATGTATGAAGGATTATACGCATTCACAAAAAATGGTGAGATTAAACCGATGCTTGCGACGGACATGCCGATAGTAAGCGAGGATAAACTTACCTATACCATTTCTTTGCGGCAGGACATCTTATTCCATAACGAGAAACCGATGACTTCTGCAGATGTCGTGGCTTCACTGAATCGTTGGGGAACATTTTCGTCTGATGGAAAACAACTCTTTAAACATGTTGAGTCTGTTACGGCAAAGGATCAGTTCACTGTCGTCATTAAACTCAAGGAACAGTGGGGAACCTTGATGAACTCCCTGGCAATGCTGCTTGGTGGACCGGTCATTATCCCCGAGGAGATTGCTGTCAAGTATCCGAGCAAGCCTGCTTCAGAGTATATTGGAACCGGCCCATATATGTTTGTTGAGTGGCGGCCAAACGACCACATCACCCTGAAACGTTTTGAAGGGTATAAAGCCCTTACAACTCCAAGCAACGGATATACCGGTAAGAAAAATGCATACCTAGATGAGATTGTTTTCTATGGTATCTCGGAAGAACCGGTGCGCATCAACGGTGTTGAGGGCGGTGAGTATGATTTCGCCGACTTCGTGCCGACAGATGAATATGATCGACTCAAAGACGTTAAAGGTCTGAAAACATACATCTCCCCGCCCCGGGCGTGGTTTGTCTTCGTCCTGAACACCAAGTTCGGGCCCACAAAGAACAAGAAAGTTCGTCAGGCAATACTGGCCACTATTGATGTCGAGAGCGCTATGGCTGCAGGATACGGCGACAGCCTCTTCTGGCGTGTCGATCCCAGTCTTGCTTTGAAAGAGCAGATCTGGCATTCCACGGCAGGTGAAGAGTTATACAACCAGAATAATATCGAGAAAGCGAAACAACTGTTGAAAGAAGCCGGTTATAACGGTGAGGAGATTTCCTGGATGTCCGGCCCGCTCGAGTATAACCTTTCTGCTGCCGCCAAGGCGAACATGGTTAAGGCAGGTCTGAACATCAACCTCGAAAGTATGGAGTGGGCGACATTATTGTCCAGGAGGAAAAACCCTGAATTGTGGAGCATGTTCAGCTCCGGTTTTACCGCCAAGGCCGATCCATCCCTCACCACAGCCATGAATCTGAATTATGGTGCAGGATGGGACAATCCTGAAGCGGAAAAACTCTATTCAAGCTTCTGTCAGGAACCAGAATTTGATAAACGCTATGAACTATTGAGTCAGTTTCAGAAACTGGTTTACGAGGAAGTACCGTATATCAAGGTCGGCGACTACAAGAATCTTCGCATAAGCAGCAACAAGGTTCACGGATTTGCCAATGAACTGTACCTGTATTTCTTTAATGTCTGGAAGGAAAAATAAGAATGCGCGGTTTTCTGATAAAGCGCATTTTCTCCATGGCCCTGGTGTTGCTGGTCGTCAGTGTGATGGTGTTTGTCATCATGCACCTGTTGCCCGGCAACCCTGCGGCCATAATCCTCGGGCCGGAGGCTAGCAATGAAGAAGTTGCAGCCCTTGCCGCTGAAATGGGACTGGATCAGCCGATATGGGTCCAGTTCGTCGAGTGGGTGGGACGGCTCCTGCAGGGCGACATGGGGAAGTCAATATTTTTTCAAAACAAACCTGTTGTCGAGGTGATTGCGGATCACCTGGAAGCGACAGTTCTGCTCACGGTCTTCTCCCTTGGCATGGCGATTGTGGTCGGCATCGTGAGCGGAGTGTTGTCGGCTGCTGTTCATGAAACACTCTGGGATAGGGGGTTCATGTTTTTGACCTCGCTGGCGGTTGCGATACCGAACTTCTGGCTCGGGTTGATGCTGGCCCTGGTGTTCTCTATCATGATTCCGATTTTCCCTCCCGCAGGGTATTCCCCTTTAAGCGACGGACTCTGGTCGAGTCTCTCTTATCTGGTCCTGCCGTCAATCACTTTGGCGGCAGGAGCAGTGGCGCTTATTGCCAGGATGACCCGCGCCTGCATGCTCGATGTATTGCAGAATGAATACATCAGAACTGCCAGGGCGAAGGGGGTCAGGCAGAGCATGGTCATCTTCAAACATGGATTGAGAAATGCAATCATCCCGGTAGTAACGGTTATCGGTATGACATTTGCCAACCTGATGGGTGGAGCAGTTGTAACTGAATCAATTTTTAATATCCCAGGAGTTGGGCGGCTGCTGATAAAGTCCGTATTCACAAGGGATTATCCTGTAATCGAGGGTGTCGTTATTTATATTGCCATTGCCTGGACAGTTATCAACCTTCTGGTTGATGTCATTTACACATTTATTGATCCTCGAATTGAGTATTGACATGAGTGAAAAGGAGATATCGAGCGGGAAGCGGTTGGTGCGCAGGTTACTGAAAAACCCGACAGCAGCTTTCGGGTTGATAGTGCTTGCCTTGATGATCTTCATGGCACTCTTTGCCAATCAGATTGCACCTTATGATCCACTGGAAATCAATCCTGGCGATCGGCTGAAAGCTCCGGGCGCTGACTATCTGTTCGGCACCGACAGGATGGGTCGGGATGTCTTCTCCCGTGTAATTTTTGGCTCTCGGATATCTCTTGTTGTCGGTCTCTCAGTTGTTACCTTAACAACTATTTTGGGAACAATATTGGGACTGCTAGCGGGTTATTACAAGTTTCTTGATAATATACTCATGCGGATATTAGACGGCATGATGGCATTTCCCGGCCTTATTCTGATGATCATGATCATGGCGGTAATGGGCCGTAGCCTGATGAATGTGGTCATTGCTCTGACCATTGTCTATATGCCGAGGATGGCGAGAGTAGTTCGAGGTGCGGTGATGGTCCAAAAAGAACAAACATATGTCGAAGCGGTACGGGCCACTGGTGCAGGCGATATACGAATATTGCTCCTGCATATACCCCGTAATTGTATTGCGCCGATCATTATTCAGGGCACGATGATATTTGCCTATGTGGTTCTGGCAGAGTCTGCACTCAGCTTCCTTGGTGTCGGAGTACCGCCGGAAATACCGAGTTGGGGCAATGTCATCAGTTCCGGCAAGGTCTTTTTGCGTCGGGCACCATGGATCTGTTTCTTTTCAGGAGTTTCCATTACTCTTTGTGTATTGGCGTTGAACTCTATAGGTGACGGTCTTCGCGACATACTTGATCCCCGGCTCAATATTAGAGGTTAATAATGGCAGAAATACCTCTCCTTAACATCAGGGATCTTTGTCTTGACGTGCAACTTGATGACGGCATTGGCAGGGCACTCGACAGAGTTTCTCTACAGATAAACCAAGGGGAGAGCCTCGGTATTGTCGGAGAATCAGGGTGCGGCAAGAGCTTGACTGCTCTTGCTGTGATGAGTCTTCTAGATTCCAACCTGCGGATTACCTCAGGTTCCATTACCTTTGAAGATCGTGATCTGTCGACTCTCAAGCATAGCGCCCTCCGGGAGATGCGTGGTAATGAAATAGCCATGATATTCCAGGAGCCGATGACCTCTCTCAATCCGGTTTTTACCATCGGTCATCAACTGATTGAAGCAATCACCCTGCACCGTGACCTTGATAAAAAAGCAGCCCGCAAGATTGCCATCCAGGCATTGGACGAGGTAGGAATACCATCGCCTGAAAGTCGATTAAAACAATATCCGCATAACCTGTCAGGAGGGATGAGGCAGCGGGTGATGATTGCTATGGCCTTGTCCTGTCAGCCAAAGCTGCTTATTGCCGATGAGCCTACCACGGCCCTTGATGTTACTATCCAGGCTCAAATCCTGCGTTTGATGCGGGACCTCCAGCAGAGAAGGAAGATGGGGATGATGTTCATAACCCATGATCTCGGGGTCGTCGCTGCAATGTGTGAACGGGTTGTTGTGATGTACGGGGGGCAGGTGGTAGAGAATGCACCTGTCCGGACGATTTTCAAGGAGCCCTTGCATCCTTATACAAAGGGGTTGATCTCCTCAATTCCGCTGGTTGACGGACCGATTCCGGAAAACCTTCCCACCATCCCCGGACGGGTTCCCTCTCTTTTGAATTTGCAGAATGGCTGTCGGTTCGAACCGCGATGCAAGCATGCCATGGATATCTGCAGGATGGAAAAACCTCCTGTTTTCGAGGGAGGCTCCTCACACCATGAGGTTGCCTGCTGGCTCTATGGGAATGACAGGGATAGGGTTTCAAATGACAACCGGTAATTGTTTGCTTGAAATACAGGACTTGCGGAAGTGGTTTAAAATCGGCGAAGGCCTGTTTAGAAAACCGAAGTATGTCAAGGCGGTAGATGGGGTAAGTTTTTGTCTTGAAAAAGGCCGGACGCTGGGGATTGTCGGCGAATCGGGTTGCGGGAAAAGTACCCTCGCCAGGCTCATCATGCAACTGATTGAAGCAGACTCAGGGAACATCATAATTAAAGGAAAAGATGTCACCCATGTCAAAGGGAAGGAACTCAAAAATGTTCGAAAGAACATGCAGATGATTTTCCAGGATTCTTATGCTTCCCTCAACCCAAGAATGCGCATCGGGAAAATCATCGGTGAACCACTTATTATTCATGGTGAGGGAACGGCAAAAGAACGGCGCAGACGGGTTGAAGAGGTGCTTGAGCTTGTAGGGCTCTCTCGAAAAAGTTATGAGAAATTCCCCCACCAATTTTCCGGAGGTCAGCGTCAACGGCTTGATATTGCACGTGCCTTAATATGCAACCCAGAAGTCATTATCTGTGATGAAGCTGTGTCTGCCCTCGATGTGTCAGTGCAGTCACAGATTCTGAATCTCTTAAAAGACCTTCAGAAAAGACTGAACCTCTCATATCTCTTTATTAGTCATGACTTGAGTGTCGTTCGGCACATAAGCGATACCGTGCTCGTCATGTATCTGGGCAAAGCAGTCGAAGTTGCCGATAAATACGAGTTCTTTGAACAGCCGCTCCATCCATATTCACAAGCTCTTATCAGTGCTACTCCACGTCCTGATCCCGATGCAATTTCACAGCAGATTATTCTGTCCGGAGAAGTCCCCAACATCATGGATTCACCTGCACGGTGTTCTTTTCATCCGCGTTGTCCGTTAGCGAATGAAATATGCAGAACCACTGATCAGGAGTTGAGAGAGGTGGAGCCTGGGAGGTTTGCAGCATGCCATAAGTTGCACGATGGCAACCGTCCCCGATTGAGTCCAACGGATTCGGTATAATACGAATATGGCCACCTAAAGAGGCGAGATACAAGGTTATGGAAAAAACCGCTCAACGCAGCATGGAAACGAAACCGGCAGTAGACAATTATTCCGAGGAACTGCTCGACGAACTTTTTGCTCCGGAACAGAACCCGCTAGTTCCTACCGATGAAATCAAAGAGGAGATAGGCACTCTGTTTGCGGAAGCCGGGAACGGCCAGCTGACCACTCCCATCGTCAGGCTGTTCTCTCGTCTCCTTGAGTTGCGCAGAAGGTTAATAATTCCTGCAGATCTTCATATCTCAAGAGCTGACCTTGAGCAGCTCGCGCTCCAGCATGAACAGATTGATGAGCATATGGTGACCGTCGGCGGTCGTGTTTCTCAGGCCTTGCCCATAACAGATACCGCCAACAACAGGGTTGAAGAGTATCTGCAGAAAAAGGGCGAAGAGGCACCCAGCGGTATTGAGTTATGGGACCAGATTCAGGAAAATATTGCCCGAATCAAGAAAACGCTTAAGATGACGGATGATGATTGGAACTCGTTTTCCGGCCAGATCCGCCATGCAGTTAATTCAGTGGAGACTCTCGGCACAATAATCGACCTCCCCACTGATGTGCTGCAGAGGGTGGCCAATGTAACCAAATCTTACCGGATGCGGCTTACCCCATATTACACCAGCCTGATCATGCCGGGTAAATTAAACGACCCGATCATGCTCCAGTCGGTGCCGACAGGCGAGATGATTGACAATGCCGGGATAGAGATTCCGCCTGTGGCAGCTGATCACTCTCCTGCCAGGCTTATCGACCAGTTTTACCCTCGGGTACTGACAATCAAGGCGACTAACATGTGTGCCATGTACTGCACCCATTGTCTTC
>CAYTRK010000033.1:6558-13789 GCA_964440205.1 uncultured Victivallaceae bacterium | reverse complement strand
ATCAATTCCAACAATTGCATAAAACTAATAATCTCCACACCATGAATTTGTGCTTTTATCAGCTTCGATCCTGGCTTTTCTCCAAGAATCAAATAATCCAACCGCTTACTGACACCAGAACGAATAATCCCGCCATGATCTTTGATTCTTCCTTCAACCATGTAACGCGGTTCTTGCAAAGTTCCTGTTATACAAAAAGTCTTTCCTGTAACATTAGATGATCGCTTCGGCGCTTGCGGCGAAACGGCAGTAACACCTACCATTTTCATTGTCTGAATAATAGGAAGTCTTTTCTGTATTCCCTCAACCATTAACTCAACGCGATTTCTTCCAAGTCCTTCAATTTTGGCAGACAAAATATCTCCAACCGTCGCATAAATTATTTTATCCAACGTGTTGAATTTATCGCCTCCATCTCGAATCAACGATTCCCAAAGAGAGCTACCAATGTCCTTGATCTTCATTCCACCAAGAAACACATGTAACGGTATTTCTTTGTACTGTTGAAATCGCAGCATATTCTCTGCTGCCTTTGGTCCACAACGATCTAAGTTATTACAGCAATCTTTAACTGTTATCGCATAAAGATCCGACAACTCATTAATGACTCCATTTTCATACAACTCCCTAAGTCTCTCTGGCCCGATGCAGTGCATCCTAAAATGATCTTTCATCGCCTCGATCCAATGCTCAAACAACCCAAGCTCTTTAGCCGGACAGTCTTCGTTTGGACACATTAAAAATGCTCCGTCTATTTCTGTCGGTTCGTCGCAACTTGGGCAATACATTGGATATGAGATTTTGTACAAATCTCTATTTTCTGCATCTATCGAATATTCTACGTGAGGTATGACATCTCCACGTCTGCTTACGACAACTCGATCTCCAATCGCAATCTTCTTTTCGCGCATCTTATTGATGTTTGCCAAAGACACACGTTCCACCATAACTCCCAGATCGACCCGATCTATCACACCAACAGGGGTAATGTGGCCGTTTTTACCAACAGTCCATTCAATGTCTCGAAGAATCGTTTCAGCCGATACTGACGGAAATTTGAACGCTACCCTAAAATTAGGTCGGCGTCGGCTATCGAATCCTGTGTTTTCTTTCAGAGTCGGATCATCGACCGCGATCACAATGCCATCAACGTCGAAGTCGATTCCTTCCCTCTGCGCCAGCATCAGATTATATGTCGCTGTCAATTCTTCCTGACTTGCAATTGTCCAGAATTCAATTCCTTCAAGACCCCACGAATCGAGCATCATAAACACTTCCAGATCACTGCCAAATTCGTCGAAGTCGCCAACAGCCTTTGGTCTGTGCATTACAAGTCCGTAATAGCGCAAGGTGCAGTATTCGCAGTTTCTTCCGCTTCTGCACGCACCAACCGCTCCATTGCGTGGGTTGCTGTACGGATCTTTGTCACTCGTCATCGTCTGATACTTGTCGAAATCTGTTCGAAGCATCACGATTTCTGCTTTGAGCGAAACATCCAATTCCTCTGGAAGCGTCCGCAACAAGTTCTTCATGCGTCCTACTTGCTGCGTCACGTCTTCCCCTGCATCTCCGTCTCCACGAGTAATCGCCTGTATAAATCTTCCTTTCTCGTACACAAGCTCAATAGCCATACCATCGTATTTCCAAGTCATTACCATTGCTGGGAAAATTGGACCATACGACCTGGCCCACTGCCACAAATCTTCAAACGACAAATCTCCATCATCGTTGAAAGATTTACGCTTATTCAGGCTTGACATGAAAACTTTGTGAGGTGTCGCTCTCGCAGATCTCCCAACAGTGTCCATGTCAGATGCGTCTTGTCCAAATGTCGCATCATACGATGCGTCAGACATGACAGGCTTACCTTCGCGATATGCTAGGTCTGCTTCCTCTTTCGTCACTAATCTTGGTTTGAATCCCATATCCATTCCTTTTCAAATCGTTAATAAATCCGAATGCCATTTCCGTTGCACGACGATTCTGGATGTAATTGACTCTTTGTCTCACATCACTCCACGGCCCATAATAGATCGGTGGAACCGCGAAACGTCTATCCCATCCTTCGTCAAGTCCAAGTCTAAGCTGTTCAGGAAGGTACTTTGTAGAAAGGTCGAGGATTTTTCCGTTCCAGAAATTCCAAACGTGCATTTCTGGAAGTTCAGATTCAACTAATTGAAAACGTCGATCTCCTTCTTTCAACTGGGTATCGAACATGTACGCAAAATGTGTACTAGATACGCCGTCGTCTTCTTTGAACTGCCACTGCGCCGATCCTGCTATAACTTTCGCTCCAAGACATTCTTGCGCTGCAACTGCAAAGAAAAGACATCGACCGCCTACAATCGGCTGATCGAATGTCTTCATCCAATTTTCTGCCAAGACTTGAACTGTCTCCAATCTATCCCGCAGTCTCGGATTCATCGGTATCCTCCCGCTCAATTGTGTTCAAATACCGATCAACATTCAGCCACGGAATCTCGACGACCATGCACTTATGATCGGCGACCACCTTACCCAAGTCTTTGAGGAATTTTCCCCGTTCGAGCGGGTTCTCAAACGAACCCTTAATAACAATCTGCTCTGTAACTGCCATAACAATTCCCTTTCTCAATCAGTGAGTCCTAACAATTCCCTGTCTTGTTTTGTCGTCCTTTCCTTATAGACGAAATCCCATTCCTTATAGAAAACAAAATGACCTTTAGGCTTCCCAACTAGGAAAGTCGTCCAAGTCATTGTTCCCGCTTCATCAGTGATAGGTACGGTCAACGGTCTATCGATGTTCTGTAACTGTAACAATTCTTCAAACAACTCATCGCGCTCATTACACAAGTCGCCAATAGATCTGTTAATGTCTACGATTCTTTGAAATTGATCTGTATACGACATTGCTACCATTGGCACCATGTCTTCGCCTTTGATTCTTGGCATTTCAAACTCCTAAATATTCTGCGAATTTTTTTTCGCATTTTTCTGAACAGGTAAAACCGCCATAACACAGTCCGCCACAATTAGGACATTTGCCTGTTGGTGGGCCTCGCGATTCATCTGCTTCGTGGTATTCGAGTATCTTCGTTGGATATTGGTGTCCGGTAGGATCGACAACCTCTCCATACAAAGTTTTGCACCACCAGTGCGGCGTTCTTGTCGGCGGCAAGTCGTATGGCTCTTCCACGCTCGCAAGTCCGCGCACCCGTGTAAGCTCTGGGAATTCCCTGACCATACGATTCGTTGCTTTTTCACATTCAAGTCTTGCGGATTCGGCAGTCGGATAATTTGTCCTGATCCACCAATGATACTGCTGCCACCTATTTGAGTGGGTTTGCATCACTTCATCAGTCTTCATTTCTGAATCTCCTAAGTAATTCATATCTCATATGCAATTCTTCAAGTGGTATTTCCCAATCCATCTCCCAATCATGAGTTTGCAGCCTATTCTGCTCAGCTCTGTGCCTGATTATCTGATCGATATGCTTGCAGTAAACACCACGTTTCCTACATCTATATATGTAGTGCGGGCACGAACACGCCCATTGGCCTTCGTGCCTCGTCACCTCATAGTCTTTGTTGCTTCGGCTTGATCTTAGCCGGTAGATCTCGTCCATTTCGGGTTTCCATGTAGAAACAGCCCGACTTGCGGTTAACAAATCAGGCGAAAAAATTGAAGGCCCCCGGAGGGGCCTTCTCTTGGGTTTGTAGCCATTAGGCTTTCAGAGTCGCGAAAAGTTTCGCATTCAATGAATTGATCTGCTTTTCCATGTCGGACAACTGAGTCGCGACAGCGATCTTCTTCTTTTCGAGTTCGGCGATCTGATCCAACGATTCCCTGTTCTCAGGCTTATTAATTGCTTCCTGATACTTGGCTTCTGGAAGAAGGTCGTCGACCTGTTCGAATGTTACGGCGTTTGGAATTTTGGTGGCGTATCTGTATTTGTCACCTTCGATTGCGTCCATTCCGCCTTTTTTGTAATCGTCGTTCATTTGTTTAACCGCTTTGTCGAGAGCTGTTGTGCTTACTACACGAGCTTCTCCCGGCTTTGCCATTCCTGCGAACTCATAAAATGTTCCGCTGGTCAGACTTACTACACGATCACCACGTTTGAACGGAGACTTACGACGTTGTTGCTTTTCCATGATTTTCTCCTTTTAGGAAAGCGTTAACATTGCGAAAATATTGAATTTTCAAAGAGCAATAACGATAGGTCACCTATGTAACAGGCGGAAAAACAGAAGTCAAGAACTAAATAAATGAGTCATAACTGTAGGTTATCCGCATATTCCGCAAAAGCGGCCTCTGGTGGGGTGTACGAGCCTAAACTAAATAGGCGAATGGTAACAAGTAGTTACCGGAAAAGTGAACCCTGTCAGAGGGTTGGGCACACTAGCAATGGATGTGCCAAAAAAATCAATATATCAATATATATGTATTTTCCGAAAAAGTCAAGGATAAAAGGAACAAAGCGACAAATGGCCTCAGAGGGGCCTGGGAAGGGCTGTGCGAGGATAAAAGGGGCAACTGGTAAATAAGAGCAGGGGAAAACAGGAAGGGCTGAAAAGAGCTGAAAATGGCCCAATCATATCAAGGGGTTACAGGATCTCCGGAAAGATGAATTATTACAGATAGATATCCGCCTATAGATCCAGAAAGACTTTCTCTAACAGGGAGTTACAAAATCTCCTCCTCGAACAGAGGGTTAGGGAACAGGTCGTCCAGTCATGTCTTTTCGCATAGTTGGATACTGGCTTTCTCAAACAGGGGGTTATCCGCCCAAGATCCGAAAACTCGGCCTTTGACGGATGGTTAAAGAATTCGCTGTCCTGACAGGGGGTTTCTTGCCCATATCCGTATAAGGGCTGGAAGGGCTGGGGTAAATAGGCGAAAAGAAAAGGAAAAGGGCTACAAGGGGCCTGGGAGGGCCTGTGGGAGCGCGAAAAGCGTGGATACATGGAAGAGAGAGCGGGAAGGGGTAAAGGGACTGAGAAGGGCTGAGAAGGGCCTAGTAATATCAAGGGGTTACAGGAGGGGGAAGAAAAGCGAGTCATAACAGAGAGATAGCATCAGGCTTCCTATTACAAGGGGTTAGGCTGTGAGGGTCTGCGGAAGCCTGTGGAGACGTGGAGAAATGGCTATACCGAGAAGTCACCGGGAAGGGGTAAAGGGCTTGAATGGAGCAGAAAATGGCCTCAGAACAGGGGTTAAGGGAAAAGAAAAGGCCCCTGAAGGCAGGGGCCAAAAGGTCTATCTTGACGGGCGGTTAGGCGGTGAGGAAGACTAATTCCGCTTCCAGGCAGGCTTTGTAATGCTGGCGAGCCTCAGAAACGCTCTGGGCAAGGCTTTCGAGCTTTTCGTTGGCCTCAGAGATCCGATTGCTGAGTTCCATCAAGTAGTTAGCGGATCGGCGTCGCATGATGGCCTCTTCCCGCGTGGCTTCCAAGGTCGAGAGATACTTCAGATGGCGCTTTAAAGCACCATTGATGCGTCCATATCGCTTGCGAGCGTTTAAAAGAGTCACCATGGGGCGATTGCCGAGTATTTCCGAGGGGTTAGGCTGTTGGGAAGCAGCCTTGAGTATCTCCTCAGAGGGTTTGGCGACTTCGGCGACGACCGGAGCGGCTTCCACAGGGGCTTCGGCGACCACGGGGGCCTCTTCAACGGGGGTTACAGGGGCAGGGGTTTCTTCTGCAGGGGCTTCGACGGCCTTGATAGGCGTCGCGGCCTCTTCCACAGGGGCTTTGACGACTTCCGGTGTCGTCTCGGCGGCCTCTGGTGGGGCCAACAGCTCCTTGACACTGCCCAAGATCTCTTCCTTGAAGGATTTAAGGGTTTCGTTGATGTCCAAAGCCTTTTCCTTGGGGGCTTTGGTGGCCTTTTTCTTCGCCGGGGCCTTCTTCGCCGTGGCTTTGGTAGCCTTGGTGGACGTTTTGGCCTTCTTTGCTGCGGTTTTGGTGGCCTTCTTCTCAGTCATAATGGCTCCTTTCGAGAGCAATGGGTTTATGATCGCGCCAAATGCGCCTCTAATGGGCCTTCCGTGGCCCGTGGTGCGACCGGTTACGCTACTTCAAGGGCTTTGCGGGCCTCATTGACGAAAATGTCGAGTTCTATCTGGGCGTTAGCCAGTTCTCTCTTCTGACGACGAATCTGGCCAGCCACCCGTCTGGCTCTTGGGCCTTCGCCAACCGCCAAAAGCTCTTCCCGCAAGGTTTCCAGACGTGCGAGAATCACCTGTTTCCTTGTCACGGTGGCTTTAAGACGTTCAAGCTTCTTACGAAGGGCAAAAACATCCATTTCGGCAGACTGTTGCGGGGTTACAAGACGTATGATCGATGCCGAAACCGCTTCCTCAGCGGGTTTAGAATGCGTGGAATGGCTAAAATTCGCTCCATACTTGCGTTCGGCGTTCTTGTAATGGATGGCCAATCCAGGAAAGTCGAATCCGTACACGACGTTGCGGCCTCTGAAATCGTGCGTCTCAAGGACACGACGCCAAATGTCCAATGATTTCACGAAGTTAGGCGGGTTGGCAATCAATTGATCGTGTGTGTAAGTTTTCATTTTTTGTCCTTTCTCAGTAGGTTAACTGGGTGGGGAAGAAAGTGTCGTCCCCGTCAAGATATTAAGCTTATCGGTACATGCAGAAAAAACTGAAGTGCAAAATGAAAAAGAGAGTCCTGACAGGAGGTTAGGGCGGAGAATAAAACGAGAAAAACGAAAAGAGGTGTTCTGACAAGGGGTTATGGAAGTGTTCCAAACTCGGCTAAAAAGAACTTTCTGAAAAAGCGAATCCTTACAGGGAGTTGAGAGCAAAAACAGGGGGTCGTCATTACAGGGGGTTACAACTAAATTGAAAAGACGAATCATTACAGTGTCTCCCTTGCCCATGATCCAGAAGAGGTCGCCCGAACAAGGGGTTACAAGAAATGCCTCCTATATCAAGGGGTTATGAAGTAGGTCGAGTAATACAATATATGATGTCCTGACAAGGGATTATAAGAGCGTAGAAGGGCCTCTGAGGAAATAAAAGGAATATCCACACGTTAGGGTAGGGTAGGAAAAGAAAGGGCTGAAAAGGGCTGAAAAGGGCTGAGTCATATCAAGGGGTTACAGGACGAGTCATATCAAGGGGTTGCAGTATAAGAAAGGTGAATCATTACAGAGGGTTATATAGTTCCACGTGGAACAATCTTTTCGGATAGTTACTGGATCATTGTCTGGAAAGTGAATCATAACGGA
>CAYTRK010000033.1:0-6458 GCA_964440205.1 uncultured Victivallaceae bacterium | reverse complement strand
GGGAACCGTCCGTATTTGAAAAAAGTGAATCATAACGGAGGGAACCGTCCGTATTTGAAAAAAGTGAATCATAACGGAGGGAACCGTCCGTATTGAAAGGCCCAAAAAGGCCAATCACGTCAAGGGGGTTATAAGATAAGTCATAACAAGAAGTTATGACTGAGAAAGAAAAGCATAAGCATCAGAAAGGGTTGTGAAGAAATGGGGTTCGCAATCGCCATAAAGGATTATGGAACAATCTGAAGGAATCTCATATAAATCCGGAGAATCAAGCCCAAAGTCATATAGTTCGCTAAGAGAGATCTCAGAAAGATCGCCCAAAAGAATCGAATCTTTATAGGGAGTTGGGTCGCAAAATTCAGAGTTCGAGAACATGTGTTCCCAAAGGGAGTTATAAGAATCAAAAAATAGAAAATCCGAGCCATCACAAAAGACCACAATCGAAGAATCAGAAGGTCGAAATACAGGGATTACAAGGCCAGCAAACGTCTCAAATACATGATTTGAGAATTCTGAAAAATCTTGTGCGGATATGCGATTCGTAAAAAAGCTAATCATAATAACCTCCTAAAAATTGCTTAGGGCAGTGGGCATGTCCTAAAGATAATATGCTTATCGGAGTATGCGCGAAAAACTTTAGCACTAAATGAAGAAAGGTAATCAGAACAGGGGGTTACAGGAAAAGGCAAAATAAAAAGCGAATCCTGACGGGATGTTACGGAATCCTCTTTGACGGGGCTTTCCCCTCCCCGGAGAAAAGGGCAATCCTGAGAAGGTGTTACGAGCCAAAAAGAAGAGTCTCTATATCAAGGGGTTACAACAAAATGAAAAGCGAAACCCTGGCAAGGGGTTACAGAGCATTTCCTATATCAAGGGGTTACAGGTTGTGAAGATTATATACAATAGATAAAAGAAACGTCCTGACAGGGCGTTACGGGATCTATGACGAAACGGAAAATGGCTTCCCATGACAAGGCCCTATGAAGCGGTCGAGCCCAAGAAAGCCCAAAAACGCTCCACGCTTTATCAAGGGGTTACAGCCTCCCTATTTCAAGGGGTTACGGTCCCCGTCTTTTCAACACGTTACAAGGTTCATGATCTAAAATCCTGAATCATATCAGGATGTTGACAAGGATGACAACTTAAACCATCGCCAAAACAGCCAGTTACAGGCTCGTAAAAATATCCATAATCATATCAAGATGTTACGAGGCTGGTCAAAAGGTCAATCCTAACAAGTAGTTACAGTAAGCAGAAAATGCCGAGTCATAACGGCACATTATATAATATATACAGAAAACTGTATTATTACAGTGCATTACGCTTCCCCTATAATATTGACCAAAAAGCTCAATTATATCGAAGCCCTTCGAGAACCCATCCTATTACAGTATGTTATCTTCCCAGGAAGCGAAAAATCGAATTATGACAAGACATTACAGGATATGTAATTTTGACAGGCAGTTACGAGCGGATATGCTCTGTCAGCATGTTACGTTCTAACAGACAGTTACAGGTTGAGAACACTATATTAGGGAGTTACAGGCATACGGCCAAGATTCGAATCCTGACGGCAGGTTACAGCTCTAAAGCGAAATAGGATGCTCATACGCGAGGTTACATGTGCGAGAATAAAAGCGGCTCTGATTCGATTAAAACGTGATATTCTTTAACGAAGCCATGGTGCGGTTTTCCGCAGGCTTATCTTCTCCGATCGGCGCTATCGAATTCGATAGCGTCCGGTCTTTGGGGAACGAATTTCTCGCCGCACACATCGCATACATGCTGGCGTGAAATGTCTTGATGCCTAATTGGATCTTCATTATTGCAGCGTGGGCATATGGCGACAATGTAGCGTATCTGTTGCCCTGGCATGAAAACAGATCGGCACTCCCAGCATACTGCGATCCCATTCGCCGCAATGTCAATCGCTGGCGTTAGGCAATTCGGGCATATCCCAAGGTTCACACCCATCGCACACATACCGATCTAATTCATTTAGGTGGCGCACCGGCAACTCGAAGTCGTATTTTACGCAGCGAAATTTTCTCAGCGCAATGTTCTTCTCCAATCGCTTACACGATGCACAGGCTTTCGCAATTCTTTTGAAGCTCGACGGTTTCACTACTGAATCCTCCGTTATCATAATACTCCAAATTTTGCAAATATCCAAATTAGGAAATTGTTTGTCGAGCATGATACAATTTAATTATTCTGGATCTCGCCGCGCTTATCACGATCGGTTCGCCGCTGATCGGGCGCGGCATCTTTATGTGACCATGATTCAATTGCGAGGGGTTGAAATTGATAGGGGTCGAAAATTTAGGTGAGGAATTTTCTTTGGACGGGGATCGGTCTCCTTCATCAACCAGTTACGGAACCTTCCACACCGGGGGGTTACATCGATGTGTATTTATCCCTTCCTCTGATGACATCATCGGTGTGTTCTTTATGGAAAGGAAGACGAATCATTGTCAACTACAGTACGCTAATGCCAGGTACAGGAAGTCTTGAAAAAACACCTATTATGCACATTCTTTAATCACCCTGTGGATAACTAGGCTATTTTGGTGTATTCCCCCTGTGACGACTTGTCATTTTATCCTACCTAACACAGCGATATAATTACAAGTGTCTATTTATTGGTATCAGCGTACATTTATTCTATTAGTCTATGGAAGTTTCTAAACTAACATACTGATATTATTAGGGGAGCGTATTGTCTGCATTTGTGTAGTCTTTCGAGAATGTATCTGAGATGTATGTCTGGGATTCTTTGGAGATCTTTGGTGTGTGGGTATTTAGATAAAAAGCTTCAAAACCCTATAGTTGTCGAAAAGTTAAAACCGCATACGGTTTTACATCTTCGAAAACGCTTTGTCAAGCATTAATTTAGGGTGCTGTGCATATGGGTTGTTTTATTTATGCTTGGCTTTTGAGCCTTAGAGATAAGTAGTTGAAAACAAACAGTAAAGAGATGGGGTGCTGGGTAGGCAAATTCATAATAGTGGATTGGTATTCATAACAGTAGGTGTGTATTAATCTCTGTAGATTTGCGGATGAGATGTAATTAGGGGATGTGTATTTATAATGTGGTGAATGTCGGTATGTTCTTGTGCAGTAAGGGTTTGGTCTATGTTTGTCGCTGTGTTTTCTTTCAAAGCCTTGGTATTTCTATCTTTCCTTTCTTCGTGTGGGGCCTGTGTATGGGTGGTTTTAGCTGGTAGGGTTTAATGGGGCTTATATGGGGGAATGGTTGAAATTATGATGGTCTAGTGGTTAGGTATTCTTGGTGTATTTTCTTGCGCTTGTGGGTTATATGAGGGGTATTGGGTAGGCGAAAATGTGGGGTTATTGGCTAAGTGTTTGAAATATCAGGTTATGTTATTTAGGTGGGCATTTAGAAGGGGAAAATGATGTGTGTTTCCCCCATTGTCGTCCGCAGCCTTCGCATGGATGGCTGACATGATTCATACATCCTGGATGACTGCAGGCATTGGTGGTTCTTCGTGCCACCTTCCTAGAATTTGGCTGTCGAATTCGTGCTTGTAGTCAATCGAGCGTATCAGTTGGTCTCGGAACTGTTTGGTGCGGTTTAGATCTCTTGTCAAGATTGCTTCTCGATTTTGAAGTTCTGTGTCTACGATCTTTGCGAGCCTTGTCATTTCTGCGTTTGGTCGGCCTTTTCCGAGATCGACGTTTACTGCAATCCAGCTTGCAAGGTCGTGGATTCTGCGATCTGATAGGTTTGTGACGTCGAGGTTGTACCATTTTTCTGTGCAATATCGGATAAATCCAAGATTTTTTATAAACCACTCGTGCAGGAGATCTTTCGCTGTGAAATTCGCTTCGTAGTATCGGCTGATCCAGTGTTTGGGTTTTCTCTTTTTTGCAGTATTCTTCAATTTTCACCTTTGCAATTCATGATTACCTCTTCGACCACCTCGGCGCGACCTACGCTCATCCCTCTCAAATAGGCTGCGTAGACTGCGAAAAGCGTCACGGCGACTAAAATGATCCACATCCATTCGAACTTTTTCATAGTGGCTCCTGGGTAATTGATTCTGGTTCGATTCCGCGCACCGACATGCTCATGATGTCTGCCGGTCGTTGTACTGTTGCCGCGGCAAGGTCAAGTCCTCGTTCTACCATGACCAAAAGCGGTAAAATATCGTCCACTGACCATTGTGTTATTCTTGAAATCGACTTCGCATACTCAAGACGTTTTCTGAATTTTGTCTCTTGGTATGTTTCTTTGCGTGTGCTTTTCATAGTGATTCCTCTTCCAGTTTTTTTCTAAGAGCGTCTATCTCGCAGTATTGTCCTTCTTGGCAGTAGCACATTTCGTCGTCTGCAACTTCTTGGGCCAACTCAGCTACTTCGATCAGCCATTTCACGTCGTCTTCTGTGAGGGTTCCTGTCGGCGACCATGTGTTGAATGGCCCTGTCCAACACGGTTTGGAGCGTCTTGTGATGTCATCGAGTTTCGTCATTCGCCTGTTGCCTCCCTATCCATTTCCCGCGTCTCATAGATGCACTCTACGAATGTGTGTAGTGCGGCGTCTGTGTCTTCACATTCCTTCGCGGCGATCACCACGGCGTGTGCAAGTCCGCTGATCGCTACGTTCGTCCCATGCCGACTCTCGAGTTCTCGAATCGCTAAGTACGCGTCTTTCGTTGCTGTTTTTACTTTTTCGTTCAGTTTATCTTGAAATTGTATCACTTTCGAGGTCATCATTATCCTTTCCAGATTGTCCAAATTCGTATCCAGCAGTATTGAAGATTTTCCACTGGCGCCTCTTCATCCAGCACTTCCAAAAAGGGAGTTTTTCGACGTACATGCCAATGCCAACCGGCCAATCTCGCTCCAATATTAAGCGGACAAGGCCAAGATCCAATATCCTGCACGGTACCGCGATCACCACTCCTGACGGGTGTTCTGATGTTGTGGCGTGCATCATGCGTTCAGTCACGATCCAGCGACGAAACCCCATCTCTTTGAGCTTGTGTTTCAACTGATTAGGTGTCATTCTCCATCTCCTTTCCCGAATAATCGGATCCAAATTCGTCTAAACGGCTTCTCTGCTCTGATCGGATTTAGAACGACATCGCCGCAACATCCCGGGCAGGTAACGCCTTCGAATACCGTTTTGTAATCACTTACGCTATTGTACGGACGACTGACCATCACCTGCATTTGGACTTCGTGCCAATTTCTCGGCTTGCCGTAATTGTCTACCGTTTCCGTAGCCCCGCACACGTCGCATATCCATTTTGTTGTGTGTTTTTCCTCTTTTGCCATAATTATTACAATCTCCCAGTGGCGTAGGTCGGCTATAGATCGATGTCCATTTCGGCCATGCAATGCCGCGAAAACTCGATCACCTTCTTACACAGATCCACATCAAACATCCCAATATGACAATGCTCAGGTGCCAAATTTAGAGCTGTGGAGAGTTTTTCGTACGCTTCTGCCCTTCGCATCCATTTACCCTTCCACAGCGAGTCAAATGCCCTGTGAGCTGCCATTTTCCAATATCTCAGTTCCTTGTTCGCCAACCTGCCCATTGGCTTCATAGTTCCCGGGTGACATCCCACATAGGCTTTGCACGGTCGGCATAGGTAGAATCTCTTGTCTGCGAGATCTGGTCGATGTGGATAAATCTCTGTTCCGTCTACCAACTCCGCTTCAGCATGGCAGTATGCACAAGTTACCATTTGTGCCTCCTCGTCGAGAATACGTGACATTTACCTCCGCTGGGCTTGATTTTGGCGTTCATAACCTTCTCAATTTCTTTTTTGGACATCAGACGTTCCTCCCAGACAAAATGATCTATGTGGACGTTTTCTGGCCTCTCACAACGGATCTGCGGAGAATTGAACCTGTCCCAACCCATGAATTCAATTTCGTTTCGGTTGACAATCAGTAGACGGCTACCACGTTCCTGCAAACGCGGTAGGCCTCTTTCGAGCGCCATTCCAATTAGCCGGTCGCAGAGATCCCTGGCATATTGGTGGTTGTGCGCGATAACGTAGACTTTTTCGTCTGTGTTCGCTGCACAAAAGTCGATCACATGAGTCAACATTTTCTCAGTTCTGCCAGTTCGTCGATCTTGGTCGTTCATGGTGCCTCCACGAATTCGCCGCGGCTGTTCATCATTCCAACCATTTTGAATCTCGCGTGGAATTCTTCAGCTTCCCTGACATATAGGGTGTGTGGATCTCCTGCTGGCCGATATGCCACATCCAACAGCTTTTCGAGTATGCTCGTCTCCAAGTCGTTGATGGACGGGTATTCTGAGGGTTGAAGCCCTAACAGACTCCTCAGTTCACGTTTCAGCCCTACCCGGTACTTTGCCTTCTCCTGTTCATTCTTTTGAATCGCAGCCAAGCTGAATTTCCCCCTTTCCGACCCATTCTCGCATTTTCCCTCGGTTGACATTATTTTTGATCCCCTT
>CAYTRK010000032.1:0-14096 GCA_964440205.1 uncultured Victivallaceae bacterium | reverse complement strand
CCCATTTGTAGGATATTCTAAACGCTTCCTTTTCCTCTGCCATTTTATGCACTCCGACAATGGCCCGTCTGGACCATTCGCTTTCCCATCAGAATCGCACTTCCCGCAGGCATGTCAACCAAAAGAGGAAAAAATCGGCTATTTCTTCAGGAATATGGGCGGTGAGGGACTCGAACCCCCGACGTCCAGCGTGTAAAGCTGGCGCTCTGGCCAACTGAGCTAACCGCCCTACCAGGAACATGTAGAATAACCCATTTCTGACCGTAGTCAAGCGAACCGGCCACAAAAAACTCTCTTGACACTTTATACCCATGACTCTGACACTAACCACTATGAAAAAAGAATCTCAAAACAGGAAACCGTTAAAAATAGGCGTGCTGGCCTCCGGTGCCGGAACAAACCTGCAGGCTATAATCAACGCTATAGATTCAGGCGCACTGAATGCACAGATAGTCTGCGTAATCTCCGACATGGAATCCGCCCGCGCCATGGAAAGATCCCGGAAACGGGAAATACCCACGTACTTTATCTCCGGGGATCCGTTTCAGACAAAACTCGCGGGTAAAGCCGAAGAAGAGTATCTAAAGTGTCTCGAAAAGCACCAGGTCCAGGTCGTGGCGCTGGCCGGATTCATGCGTATTGTCAAATCAAACATATTAAAGGCATATAAAAACCGGATACTGAACATCCATCCATCACTGCTGCCGGCCTTTCCCGGAGTCGAAAGCTGGACCCAGGCCCTGAACTACGGGGTAAAAATTACCGGTTGTACTGTACATCTTGTGGACGAAGGCACCGACACCGGCCCCATAATAATTCAGAAGTCCGTTCCCATCCTTGAGGACGATACCACGGAATCGCTCCACGCCCGGATTCAGAAACAGGAACACCTGGCTTACCCCGAAGCGCTTCAACTCATTGCCGAAGGAAGATTAAGCGTCAAAGGTCGCCGCGTGTACGTTGAACCTGAAAGGTCTTGAAAATATCCCTGAAAGGCCTTTCCGCCGAAGTTGTCGTGAAATCGGCCTGCCCAGCCGACGCTTGAATAATAAAAAACCCGGTAAACCTCTTGACTCATTGGAGATGCTGCATAATATTACGGCGTCCCAAACCAGGAAGGACTCGAAACGATGAATAGATTAGTACTCGGACTGCCTAAAGGCAGTCTGCAGGATGCCACATTCAGCATGATGAAGAAGGCAGGCTTCAATGTAAGCGCCGGCTCGCGGTCATACGTCCCGAGCATCGACGACGACACCATAGAAGCTCGTCTCATTCGTGCCCAGGAAATCAGCCGCTATGTCGAGGCTGGAATGCTGGACGCCGGCATAACCGGTTACGACTGGATAACCGAGAATGATTCCTCGGTGGTCGAAGTCAGCGAACTTATCTATGCCAGGCAGGGCCTGCGGCCCGTCAAATGGGTGGTTGCAGTCCCCAGGGAATCAGACATCAAGTCGCCGGCGGACCTCAACGGAAAACGTATAGCTACAGAAGCTGTCGGACTGACTGAGAAATTTCTTAAAGAGAACAATATAGAAGCTGATATCGAGTTTTCCTGGGGCGCTACGGAAGTAAAAGCTCCCGAACTGGTTGACGCAATAGTGGAATTGACGGAAACAGGCAGTTCCCTCAAAGCCAACAACCTGCGAATACTGACAACTGTTCTGGAATCAACGACCCGTCTGATAGCAAACCACGATGCATGGAAGAATTCATGGAAAAGAAAGAAAATCGAACAGATTTCCATGCTTCTTGAAGGAGCGCTGCGAGCGGAAAGCAGAGTTGTGATTAAACTCAACGCCAAACAAAAGGATGTGAAGAAGATTACCGAAATCCTTCCTTCACTCCACGCCCCTACGATAAACCGATTGAATAGCGAAGGATGGATAGCCATCGAGACTGTGATAGAAGAAAGAGTGGTCAGGGAAATTATACCGGAGCTCAAGAACGCCGGAGCCGAAGGCATCATAGAACTGCCGTTAAACAAGGTTATTCCCTGACGAATCCGTCAGGCAGATCCACAAGGAGGAAAAAAAGTGGGATCAATCAAAAAAAAGCGGTCAAAAAAAATAACAAAACATAAGTACCGCAAGCGCAAAAAAGCAAACAGACACAAGAATAAATAGTTGTCTGTCAAGATATTAGTATGACCTTTTCAAAATGGTTTTTTGCAGCCGCGCTCGCTTTTACGGCAGGCTGCAGCTCTCTGCGCCCGGGCGGAACACAGCTTGAAGAGAACCAAAAACGTCTTGTTGACGCCCTCGCCCACTACGGCGCGGCGCTGCTATACGAAGAAAGCTCTGACCCCGACACCAACAAGGCGCTTCATCATATCGAAGCAGCAATAGACAACGACCCAGACACACTCGGACTGTATTCTCATGCCGCAAGGCTCTACCTGAGAAGCAACCAGAATGAAAAAGCCTCAGATGTCCTGCAACAGGCAGTTAGACAAAATCCCGAAAACCCGGGAACCAGGCTATCGCTCGCATTGATCTACCTGGGAACAGGTCAGCGCGAGAAGGCAGCAAAGCAGTACCTCGCAGCCATAGACCTGGCGCCGGAAAAATGGGAACTCTACCGGCAGCTCGCCTCTGTCCACATCAGAGGCAACCAGCACAAACAGGCAATCAACGTACTCGAAAAAGCGCTGGACTATGTTCCCGAAAAGGAAGCGGTGATATCGTACTGCTACAACATAGGCCTGCAGTATGTCGCTACAAAACAAATCAGTCGGGCAATCCCGTGTTTCGAGCTTATCGCCAAACATGACCCCGGAAGAAAAGCCCGCTTCCAGGAAATCCTGGGCGAGTTGCATGCTTCAGTCGGCAACTACAAAAAAGCGGCTGAATACCTCCGGAAAGCCGCCGCGGCAAATCCCGACGATCCGGGCCCGGTAATCAAACTGGCGTCCGTCTACGGCGCCGAAAACTATGGGAAAGCTATTGAGCTGCTGGAATCGGCGGCAAAAAAGTTCGAAAACAATTTCGCGGTCCTGTTCCGCCTGGCCCGGTTCTACTCGCTGGAGGAAATGTACGAAAAATCAGTAGATACATTCGAAAGAGCCTTTCGGGCATGGAAACAATCCGATAACCAGAAACCTCCGCCGAAGTCGTTCTACCTCAACTACGGCAGCGCCCTCGACCTGGCAGACAGATCCCGAAAGGCGGAGGCCATAATGAAAGAATGCCTGCGCAAATATCCACAGTCGGACGAAGCCCGGAATTTCCTCGCTTATACCTGGGCGGAAAACAATACCAACCTCGACAAAGCTCTCGATTATGTCAGGGAAGCTTTAAAAGTAGAGCCGGAAAATGGAGCATACGTTGACACCCTCGGATGGATATACTACAAACAAGGAAAATTTGAAAAAGCCCGGCATGAAATCGAAAACGCGCTGGTGTTGATGGGCGAAGATCCGGTTCTGTTAGACCACCTCGGCGATATATACCGAAGACTGGGCAAAACACAAAAAGCCCTGTCTCATTGGGAAAAGAGCTATATCCTCGATCCAGAAAACAAGAAGGCGCTCGAAAAACTGCGCAACCATGGCGCAAACATAAATGAACTTAAGAAAAAAGCAGCAGAAAAAGATAAGTCGGATAAACAGCACAAAAAACGCTGAGGCCGGAATAAATTCTTTCAAAAGCTCTTATTTAAACCGTTTCCACCTGTAAAACAATGACAAGTACCCGCGCAATTCATCAACTTGTTGCAGGACTCACCAACGGCGACGCCATAAGCAACGAGGCACGTGAATACCGTGACACATTCAGGGCCTGGGGATACAAATCGGAGATCTTCAGCGAAAAGAAACGCATTCTTCCCGAATTGCGGCACGACACAAAGGACTTCGCCGATTCCTCTTCCCACCTGACTCCAAACGATATCATGCTCCTCCACCTGTCGATCGGCTCGCCTGTCAATCAGTACTTCAGAGAGCTTAATTGCCGCAAAGTTATCAGATACCATAACATCACCCCACACAACTACTTCGAACTTATCAACAGAACCACCGCGACAAACTTGAAAAAAGGGAGGGAACAAATCCCGCTTCTTAAAGACTCCGCGGAACTCAACCTCGCCGTAAGCAAGTTCAACGCCCGGGAACTTCAGGAAGAAGGTTACTCAAACGTAAAAGTTCTGCCTATACTCCTCAATCTCGAAAATATCACATCACCGCCGGATAGAAAGGCGCTGAAAAGGTTCAACGACGGAACAAAGAATATCCTGTTCGTCGGACGATGCGCGCCGAATAAGAAAATCGAAGACCTGCTGCATGCAATGGCCTACATCCGCTTGATCAAAAATACAGACACCAGGCTGATTCATGTTGGTTCTTTTGCGGGAACAGAACGCTATTATCACCTCCTTCTCAGCCTGCAACGTGACCTTGGACTGGAACGGCAGGTTTATTTCGCGGGCTCAGTAACGCAAAGACAACTGGCGGGCTTTTACCAGTCGGCATCCATGTTCCTGTGCATGAGCGAACACGAAGGCTTCTGCATCCCCCTGCTCGAAGCCATGGCCCACCACGTTCCGGTTATGGCCTACGAGGCAGGAGCAGTTCCTGATACGATGGAACAGGCAGGCATTCTTTTCCACCAGAAAAACTATCCGCTCATCGCCGAAACAATCCGCGAACTGCTGCTTAACTCCAGCCTGCGGGAAGCAGTAAAGGCGCGCCAGGACGAAAGAATGCAGCGTTATTTCAGCAGAAACCTTTCCGCAGAACTCAAAGACCTCCTTGCGCCTCTCATCACCAGAGAGGATTGACAAAGCCTCTCAAACTGTAAACACTCTCTGACCATGACAACTCTCAGAAATACAGGCGAACACGAAACAATTGAGCGGCTCTCCCGTCTGCTATCCGGCTCGCCGGATGTCCGCTGCGGGGTCGGCGATGATTGCGCAATAGTAAAGACGTCCGACAAAAGCCCGGTTGAATGGCTTTTTACTTCTGACCCGGTCATATCAGGAACACATTTTACACCAGACTCGAACGCGCAATCGGTTGGCCACAAAGCCGTCGGCAGAATACTGAGCGATATCGCCGCCATGGGCGGCAATCCCAGGTTCATACTGATAAACATAGCCGCTGACACTCATATCGGAATAGACTACCTCGAAACTGTTTATAAAGGGGCCAACCAGATCGCAACCGCATTCCAGTGCGCCATCGTCGGAGGAGACCTTTCCAGAGCCGAATCCATGCAAATCCATGTGTTCGGCGCAGGAACAGCTCCCGCCGGCAAGGCTGTCCTCAGGTCCGGAGCAGATAAAGGACAAGCATTGCTGGTTACCGGTACGCTCGGCGGCTCAGCTTCAGGCAAACACATGACATTCACACCAAGGGTCAAAGAAGGCATGTGGCTGAGAGAAAGAGGATACGCCCGGTCCATGATAGATGTCAGCGACGGACTCGCCCGCGACACAACTCACCTGGCCAGGGCCGCTGGTGTTCGCATCAACATAGCTCGGGCAAAGCTGCCCTTGAGCAGCCATCTTGACCCCGGCGGCGCAGTTAACCAAGCGCTGTACGACGGGGAAGATTTTGAACTTCTTTTCACTGTAGAGCAGGGAAAACTCCGTTCCCTCTTAAAGGAATGGGCCGATCACTTCGATGTCCCGCTCACTCACATAGGTGAAGTCACTTCCGGCGAACCTGCAGCGCTACTCGACAACACAATCATCGAACTGGCGGATTTTAGCCATTTCTAATCATGACCGGTTCAAAAACAATAATCACTCACTCCCCGGAAGAAACGATTAAAATCGCAGCAGATGTCGTCCGCAATGCATGCAATACAGAATCCCCATTGACCGGAAATTCACCCTGCATACTGGCGCTGCACGGAAACCTTGGAAGCGGTAAAACCTGTTTTGTAAAAGGCCTGGCCCGGACTCTCGGAATTACACGTCCGATCACCAGCCCGACTTTCACACTCATAAACGAATATCCTGCGCAGATTCCTCTCTATCACATCGATCTGTACCGGCTCCATTGTCCCGAAGAAGCGTTTTCCATTGAATTCGAACAGCGCCTCGAAACCCCTGGAATAGTGGCAATTGAATGGGCCGAAAAGGCTGGCGAACTCATTCCACGCACAGCCTTTCATATCTACTTCGAAACAACCGAAGAACCAAACACCCGCAAAATCACGCTCGCCCCACCTGAATAACAGACAACAGACTACAGCTTATGCACCCGCCAAAGCAAAACGGCGCTCTGTGCCGTCCCTCCCCTCCCAACCCTTTTCAGCTTTTCCCTCTCCCCTTTCCCTCCTCTTACCGCTTATCACCAATGACTCTCAAATAAGAGCCGTGCTGAAATACCGCTCCGCCCTGTCAGGCAATACCGTAACCACATTCTTGCCCGGCCCCAACCTCTGGCTCAATTGCAAGGCTGCCCAGACATTAGCGCCCGACGAAGTGCCCACCAGCGCCCCTTCCTTCGCAGCAAGCTGGCGCGCAACTTCTACCGCTTCATCGTCCGTCACGGTTATAACATCATCAATCAGCGAAGTATCCAGAACCGCAGGCACAAACCCGTCTCCTATGCCCTGTATCTTGTGAAGTCCCGGCTCATGCCCCAGCAAAGCGGCAGCATTAGCCGGTTCTACAGCCACAATCTGAATTCCGGGATCTTTCTCCTTCAGAAACCTGCCAACACCGCCAAGAGTTCCCCCGCTTCCCACACCGGCAATAAACGCGTCAACCTTGCCTTCCATCTGATGCCATATCTCGCTGGCCGTGGATAAGTAATGAATCTCGGGATTCCTCGGATTCTCAAATTGAGCCGGCACAAATACATTTTCATCAGCATCACTGATCTCGTGAAGCTTCTTCAATGCTCCGGCAATACTGCCTTCAGCAGAAGTCATAACCATCTCTCCGCCAAAAGCCTTGATTATCTTCTTCCGCTCATCGCTCATATCCTCCGGCATAACAATGGTAACCGGATACCCCTTGTGAACCCCGACAAAAGTAACACCAATGCCGGTATTGCCCGAAGTAGCCTCCATAATCCGCATCCCCGGTTTAAGGGTCAGGTCCTTTTCAGCTTCTTCGATAAGATACAAGGCCACCCTGTCCTTAATACTCCCCCCGGGATTCATATATTCAGCCTTGGCAAATATCGGATTGTCAGCCATCCGCGTCAATTCAAGCAAAGGCGTATCCCCGATCACATTCAATATATTTGTGTAAAATTCCATAAAACGCACATGAGCATAAGCACACTCTCTGCCCCAGTCAAGCCAACGCGCATCAGGCTACAAACACTCCCCCTTAATCCATCTCTCTAATCGTTCCCTCGCACCTCAAACAAAAACCTCAACTTCAATCCTCTCAAATTTCCCTGCATCCCGCACGCAGCCCTCAGGACAAAGCTCTCCATTAACATACAGTCGAGGATGCTCCTCGTTTTTCTTCCTGCCAATGTTCACTGTAAGCGGCGCCAGCTTGTACCCGCCGGAACCCTTGCGCACATGAATCACACGAGAAAACTGCAGATTTTCGCCCAGATCAGTCGGCAACTTCGGCTCCACCGTCAAATCCGGCAATTTACTGTCATGCAGATTTAAACTAACCCCCGCAATCTGCTCAAAAAACCTGATTAACCAGTCCGTGGATCCAGACAGACCAAAGTACATGCCCTTGCCGTAATGCGGATCATCCCGGTCCGCAACATAAGAGGTACAGGGCATGTCAAAAGGACCGCAGATTTCCTCGCCCCTGAACGCCGACAGCATCGGCTTGAATTGCCCCCAGACATCGTCTGCTTCTCCATCCGCAAGCAGACGGTAAACGTGCATCATTATCTGACCATGATGATATTCGCCATTCTCAGCCGTGCCGCTGGGTAAAACACCCATTCTGCCCACCAGCCGCACAGATAACTCGTTATTGGCTATCGGCACAGTGAAAAGCCTCAGCCCTAGCTTCTCATCATAAAACATCCCGTCCACACATTCCTTAATCGCCCCAACCATCGCATTACTGCCGGAAACAGGCGCAAGATACTCACGTTCAGTCTGCAGCATCTGCATACAATAAGCCTGAGCGGCAAGGTCGCGCCTGTTTGTGCCGTCAAAATCACGCCCCCGCATGCTGCCAAGCGTGTAGCCGCACTCTCCGGCATTGTAGTCCGGCACACTGCCATCCGCTTTAAGCTCGTGTATCGCACTGACAAAACCAGACGTTCCAGATCCAGTGTCCTCCCACGCCCATTTAACGGCATTAAGCCGGATCCGGTTTGCCAATAAAACAAGCTCCCGGCTGACTTCGCTGACCGGATGAGCCACAGCTGCATTTTGCACTTCTTCAGACTGGAAAAGATCGAGTACCTGGACAAGACATTCAAATAGGTGCCCGCTCAGCCGCAAATGTACTCCTCTTCCCCGCCCGCGTGTCTCAGTCTCGCCCACACGCGAGGTTCCATACATATCAATAGGATCACACCAGTCCCCGTACATAACCTGAGCAAGACCGTAAGGACTGTCCTTCACATGCCGAGCGAAACACCGGAATATCTCCATCACTACTTCAATTACAGTCAATTCCATGGAATTGCCCGTCATGCTTGAATTCTCAGGATCATCCGGATTGATCAACCGAACAGTTTGAACCGTTTCCTGAAGTATGCTCACATCACCGGTTTCACGGATATACATTACAAGAGAATTCACCAGCCACAGCGGACTGTCGGCATAAGGTCTGTTGTCGTTGGGAACTTCAACGCTCCTGTCATTCCATTTGCTGGGATACTGCCGCGGGAACATGCCGTGAAGTTTCTCTTTCAGTGTCATCCTTCTTCCTGTCACAACCGGCTCATCACATGTCACGTACATAAAGGAGAACGCATGCACGAGATCCTTCCTCACCCGGCCCGGGTCAGCCTTCATCTTAGGCCACATATCCTGTCCCCTGTCCCGAGTCCCCAGCTCTATCCCCTCTGCCAGCCGGGCCCCGTGCGCCCTGCAGTTCTCATACAACTCCTCAACGCCGGTCCAGACCGATCCGGCATACTCCGATATAGTCCTGTTCCCTTCAGCCTCGAAACCAAAGTAGGCAGATCGCTCGCCCGGTTGAAGTAATGAATGTCGGGCTGCCTCCCGTGCGCCTGAAGTCGATTTGACAAGCTGGACTGAAGCGCTTTTGAATTTTGAAGCAATGGTTTTATAAGACGGTTCCTCTGCAATTGACTCACGGGCAAAATTGGACAGCACAACAGGGTCAGTCACGTAAAGCAGACTCTGGCCCACCAATGCATCACCCCCCGCTTCAAGGTCAATCTCCATATGCGAGGCGGCTATTGCCGGGGTTGCAAACCGGTTTAAACGCCGGCCTGCCCCCGCCTTAAGCCTGCCATCTCTAACAGCAGAGGGGAATAACGAGCAGGCAGACGTATCACCAACAAAGGAAGAATAATCGCAGGTTCCTTCAACAAAACCGGCATTCCGGGCAAAAGTTGAAACTCTCTTGATCTGTAACAAGTCCGTATAAGGAATACGCGCACAAACCACGGTCTCCCGCGGAGTAAGAGGCAGCCCGGAGTCATACCAGATGGCCTTGTTGTAAACAAAGCGCTGTGTTCCATGAAGACTGAAAAAAGTCCAGAGATCAGCTTTGAACGGCCTGTTGCCGGAGTTTCGCACGTAAACCCCACGGAATAAAGCCGGACCACTTTCTGTCACCACAAGCGCAAGCTTCACTGCAGTCTGAATTCTGCAGCCTCGCGCTGAAAACTCCGCACAATACCACATCTGGCGAAACGGTTCCCCGATTTTGACTATCTTTATTCCCCGAATTCTCAATCCACACGACATTGAAGGGTTCACGATCGACGCCAGCGCCTCCCTTTTTTCCGGCAGACTTATCCACACATTCTGCGAAGGAACCGATATCTCGCGTTTCTCAACCGGATCAAAACTTCTCTCAAGCACAGGAACCGACCCACCACTTTCCGTTACCACGGAAAAATCAACCGATCCGTTCGACATAAAAGAAGCGGTGGCGCCGTCGCGGCTGTCAACCAGCGCAGAGGGACACCCTCGCGGGTGGCGCGTATATATAACCTCGCCTGAAGGTCCATACCCTCCCAGTTCGTTAACTTTGCAGTCCACAGATAAAGACAGAATCCTCTCAGCCTGTTTTGTGAATGACATGGGCCTTGCTTTCTTTTTCACATAACCTCCAGTTTCCATTATATTTCTGACATCCCGGCAGTTTATGTGAAACCACGGCCATCTATTCAAGAAGTAAATACCCTTGCGTCGTCTCCACGCCTCCCGCAGAATTACCCTATGAAACTGAACATACCGCTCTCTGTAATGATGTGCATGGCAACGCTCTCAACCGCAGCCGCGCCCGAAAGACTGCCCGAACCCGTCCACAAACCCTGCCGCCTCGTAGAATCCTTCGATTATTCCAGCAATGACAAGGCCCGGTCAGAGTGGAAAGCAAAATGGGCAGCACAGCCGGTGCGCACAGCTGCGGCTGGCAAAAGAAACGTAGTTGCGTTCCCATGCCGATTCAAGACACCAAACATAAAACGTTCTGTCTGGGATAAAACCGTCAATCTAGATCTTGCCGACTCCCGAGGGCTCCAATTCAAAATTCTATGCCCGAACAGCGCTCCGATTTCCGCTTTTACCCTATACCTCAAAAGCGGCGCGGGATGGTATTCAGCCTCTTTTTCAGCCGTATCCTCTACAAATTGGAGAAATGTCGTAATTCATAAATCAGACACACGTTTGGAAGGAAACCCCGCGGGCTGGAGTAACATCGAAGCCATCCGCATTTCAGCATGGAAAGGCGCAGGAACCGACACGGTTTTCTACCTGGCCAACCTTGGCCTCCTCAACAGCGACAACAAAATCGTGCTCATACGTTCAGACTCCGTCGCCCGCAACGATCCGGAAAAATCTGACGCAGTCCGCACTTATAGCGGAAATGTGGCACAATTCATGGAGGCAGCCGGCATACCTTTCTCATTCATGAGCGACCTCGATCTGACCTCCTCGCATCTCAAAAACAAAAAGCTCGCGATCCTTCCCTACAACCCCGGCCTCTCGAAACAGGCTCTCGATACATTGCATAGCTTTCTCGCCAGAGACGGAAAGCTGATTTGCTTTTATAATCTTTCAGGCTCCCTTCAAAAGACAGCCGGAATCAACCTGACAAAACATAGAAGGCGCAGATACAAAGGCGAATTCTCCTCAATTCGCGCAAGCTCAGACAAAATCAAAGGACTTCCCCCGGTTGTCTTCCAGCAGTCATGGAATATCCTGAAGGCGCGTGCCATCCCGGGCAAAAGTTCCATCGCAGCCCTGTGGTTCGACCACCGCGAACACAACACCGGCGAGCCGGCGCTGCTGGTTTCGGACAACTGTATCTTCATGACCCATGTTCTCCTTAATGACGACCCCAAAGGCAAAACAAAACTCATGCTCGCCTTAACAGGACATTTCATTCCGGGCATCTGGAAACAGGCCGCGGAAAATATGGCAGAAAAACTGGATCTGCCCGACACCCTTCCCGAAACATCCAACCCCGCCATTCCGAACACCTACCTGCAAAAAGCCCGAAGACTCAAGAAACAGACATACTCGCTGTTGCAGAATTCAGAGTTCATAAAGGCGCTGGATACAGCCGAAAAAGCTCGCGATGCCGGACTGAAAGCATACGCTTCGGCCCACAATCCGCAGCCAGGGGAACATCGGGCATTCTGGTGCCACAGGCCTTATGGAGTCGAGGACATGAGCTGGGAAGAATCCATCCGCATTCTTAGCAAGAACGGCTTTACAACGATAATGCCAAATATGTGCTGGGGTGGAGTTGCCTATTACAAGAGCAAAGTTCTACCCATGGCCCCAGAGGTCAGCGCAAAGGGCGACCGGATCAAGGAAATTCTCGCGGCTTGCCGGCAGCACAACATCAAGTGCCACATCTGGAAAGTGAACTTCAAGATGGGCAGCCGGACACCAGATAAATTCTTATCTCGTATGGTCCGGGAAAAAAGAGTCCAGAAAAACATCAACGGCAAACCCATGCGCGAGTGGCTCTGTCCTTCGCACCCGGAAAACTTCCGGCTGGAGGTAAACGCTATGGTAGAGATTGCAGAGAATTATCCGGTCGACGGCCTTCATTTGGACTATATCCGCTATCCAGACAGCAATTGCTGTTTCTGCCAAGGGTGCCGTAAACGATTCGAATCCTTCACAGGGCAGAAAATTGCCCGTTGGCCCGAAGAAGTTCAATCCGGCGGCCTTAAGAAAAAATGGCTGCAATTCAGAAGAAACAACATTACCCGCGTCGTGATGCAGGTCAGCCGGCGCGCGCGAGAGATCAGGCCGGACATCAAAATATCTGCGGCTGTCTTCTCCAACTGGCCGGTTACCCGCGATAGTATAGGCCAGGACTGGCAGCTATGGTGCCAACGCGGATATCTCGATTTTGTGTGCCCGATGAATTATACTGAGTCTACCGAAAAGTTCGCCCAGCTTGTACAACAACAGAGGGTGTGGAGCAATAAAGCTTCTCTTTATCCCGGAATCGGACTCAGCACATGGAAAAAACCGTTCGACATCCATTCTCTTATCGAAAAAATCAAGGTCACGAGAAAATACGGGACAGGCGGGTTCACCATCTTCCAGCTCAACCAGACCTCGTTCAAAGAGATCGTCCCGCTCTGCGGACTCGGCATTACTGCCCCTCATTGAATCCCGCGGGCGATGGTAGCTCTTGCAACCTTGTCGAGAGCAAGACAGTATGCAGCGTCGCGCAATGAAAGATCCTTCTCGCTGGCCTCCTGGACAACTCTGCGATATGCCTTTTCAAGCCTTTTGTACAAGCTTTCGTTAACCATCTGCTCGTCCCAGTAAAAGCCCTCGCGATTCTGCACCCATTCAAAATAGGAGACAATAACGCCGCCGGCATTGGCCAGAATGTCCGGAACCACAATGACATTTCTTTCGGCAAGCGCCTGGTCGGCTTCCGGCGTGGTAGGACCATTAGCGCCTTCAACAACCAACCTGGCTTTCACGTCGCAAGCGTTGTCTGCGCGAATTACATTCTCTACAGCACAAGGCAAAAGCACGTCGCAATCACAAGTTATAATGTCATCCAGCAACTGGCCTCCGCTGAACCCTGTGACACCGCCGGCGCTGTCAACATGAGCGCATAACGCGTCAATATCAAGTCCGTTGGCGTTGTAAACAGCGCCGGTAACATCGGCAACCCCGACAATCCTTACGCCTCTTGCGCTCAAAGACAACGCGGCGCTACGTCCGACGTTTCCAAAACCCTGGATAGCAACGGAATAGTCCTTCATGCCCATTTCTTCAACCGCCTGGCTCATAACACAAACCACTCCGTTGCCAGTTGCCGCCATTCTTCCCTCAGACCCGCCCAGTTCAACAGGCTTGCCGGTAATTACAGCCGGTGTAGCGTCACGATGCTTGCGATATTCGTCATAAATCCATGCCATCTCCCGGGAACCCGTACCCATATCAGGAGCCGGAACATCAATATTAGGGCCAATATCGTTGACCAGCCTGTGCGCATACTTCCGCACCAGCCGTTCAGTTTCCGCGTCGCTCAGGGTCCTCGGATTCACAGTAACACCACCCTTGGCCCCGCCAAACGGTATGCCCACAAGCGCCGTCTTCATCGTCATCCATAGCGCAAGCGCCTTCACTTCTTCCAAGTCAACAAGAGGGCTTAACCTTATCCCGCCTTTGTAAGGTCCCAGCACATCGCTGTGCTGTACCCTGTAACACAGAAAAACCTCTATTTCACCCGAATCCTTTAGAAGAGTCGCGCGAAACATAATGACCTTGTCAGGCTCACGCATCCTCTCCACAAATTGACTGCCCGGGTACCTTTGCTCAATACCAACCATTTCCGCTGTCCGCTCAATCTGCTTCATCGTGTTCTCAAACACATTGCCCATATCGGCCTCCATTTATTGCTGTCCCCGCGCTACTGCGCACAGAAACAATAATATAACGGAGAATGTGCAAAACCAGCAAGATAAGAAGCTGTATATTGAATATTCTCTCCCCCTTCTTGGCGAAGCCAACCCCATC
>CAYTRK010000031.1:0-14630 GCA_964440205.1 uncultured Victivallaceae bacterium | reverse complement strand
GAGGAATTCTGAAAAGCAAAAAGGATACAACTCGACGATGCGTTTCCTGCCCGCGAGGGAATCCTTGAATTTGTCATCAATATAAAATGCCGACGAACCTGTAGCTAACCTGATCTATTCACGTGCCGAGTTTGCCGCAGTTACAAGGCGCAGCGAGTTGAGCTGCTTGGCTTTTTTATGAATAGATCAGGTTAGTTTAATGCAGTACGATTCTATTTTAATTTGCTTTTGTTATTCTTTTTTTCAGGATTGTAAGTTGGGCCTTATAGCATGAAGGGAAGGGGAAGGCGACAAAAAAAGCTGTGGATTGAGGAGATTTGGACAGAATGCGACGAAAGAAGGCAGATTTTTAAACTGCGAAAGGCGTGAAATGAGCGAAAGGGTTAAGCGAAAGAGATGGAATCGGTTTGGGGAGGTGGTCAAACGGCGCACTTTTCGTAATGGATTTTTCTGAGAACCTTTGCTTATCTGTGTACTTTGTGAGTTCTGTGAGAGATAGAATATTGAAGATTTCAGTAATAATGGCGAATTATAATGGCGAGCGGTTTCTCGAAGAATCGCTCAAGAGCGTTGTTTCCCAGCGTTCTGACGGCGTAGAGCTTGAGTTCATCGTCATGGATGGCGGCAGCATGGACGGCTCAATGGGCATTCTCGAAAGGCACGAGAAGGATATTGATGTGTTGGTTTCTGAGAAGGATGAGGGTCCGGCGGATGCCATTGCGAAAGGATTGAGGAAGGCAACTGGAGAAGTGGTTTGCTGGCTCAATTCGGATGACTGCTATTATCCGGGAGCGCTCAAGCGGGTTGTAGAGACGATGGAGGTGTATCCTGAGAAGGCAATCTGTTTTGGACACTGTCCGATTGTCGATGAGCGGGGCCAGGAGATAAGGAAGGGGATTACTCGATTTAAAGAGATGTTTTTTCCAATATCGAGCCGCTTCACAATCCAATGTATTAACTACATTTCCCAGCCTGCCACATTCTTCAGGCGGTCGGCATGGGAGAAGGTTGGTCGGGAGATGCGGACTGATTTTGTAGCTGCGTGGGATTATGATTTATGGCTCAGGCTTTGGCGGCATGGCGGCGCTGTGCGGATTGATAAGCCTCCTCTGGCATTTTTCAGATGGCATGAAGGATCAATCAGTGGCCAGCATTTCAGGAAACAGTTCAGGGAGGAGTGGCTTGTGACTGTTACTGACGCTGGAAGGTTCAGCCTGCAGTCACTCATTCATCTTGGAGTGCGGTTTGGGATTGTGTGGTCTTATACCCTAATGGCCGCATTACGCGGGAGAAAGCTGTGAGATATGCGGGTTAGGGGCGGGAATGGCGAGCGGCAAACTGGAAAAAATTCAAGCTGACCGAATGATGGAAATGTTATGGGGTGGTACGCTTTACATGTGAAGCCGAAAACGGAGAAAAAGGTTGCGGCTGTATGCGCCAGGCATGGCCTGCCATACTATTTACCTTTATGCGAGGATGCGCGGGTATATCAAAGGCGAAAGGTGGTTGTTCAAAAGCCGCTGTTTCCGGGGTATCTGTTCGCCGATTTGAACTTGGATTCACGTGTATATGTTAAGCGCACGAATCATATTCTGCAATTAATTGCGCCGCCGGATGAACAGCAGCTGGTTTATGAATTGGAGCAGATTCGCCTGGCGTTATCGATCGATTCGAGGCTGTCTTCTGAATCCACACTGTGCCGGGGGATGCATGTGCGAATTACATCAGGCGTGTTCATGGGGGTTGAAGGTGTTGTTGATGAACTCCAGCGACCTTCGAAAGTTCGCCTGAATGTCGAGTTGCTTGGTCAATCTGTTGCTATGGATATAGATCCGGATTTTATAGACAAGTTGGATCATTAACCCGCATATCTCACAAGATTCCTTTTGTGATCGCGGATAGCGCCACTGCGACGGCATGAATTGACAAAACGCCAGATTGAATCATGTTTTTACAGCCGCTCCGGCGTTTCAGCAATTTGCGCCCCGCAGCAACGCTTTTCACTCTCTTCTGCCGGATGGCGGAAAGGCTACTACGAAATCCTGTGAGACATGTGGGTTAAGACATATAATGAAGCAGCAAGCCGCTTGTGATCCTGAGATCGGACTTGCAGAGCGCACGCGCCTGTGGGAGAATCAGTTTTTTTCAAATTCAGACGCAAAGATTCAATGGCTATGTCGACGAAAAAGAACAGAATCAAGGATCTATTGATTGATCTTGGCATATGCGATGAATCATCGATTCAACCATATTACCCGCATGTTCGAGATAGAGATGATATATCTGTTCTGAAGTGCAAAAGATCGGGTGTTATCTTTCTATCTCGTTCAGACCACATGGATACGTCTTATTACGAAGAAAAAAAAGAATTCAGGTATTGGTCCACCGGGGATAGAAAACATGCCGTAAACACTGGGCATGAAGACAAGTTAAGAAGGAAAAAACTTCTTCAGCATATCGTGGCAAATCGAAAGTGGATGGATGTTGGGGCGGGTTCTGGTGGCATATTGGACGCGTTATCAATATTGGCTTCGAAAGTCTTAGCGGTTGAACCACAGAAGATTGCGCGGGATAGCCTGCAGAAACTGGGTTATGATGTTTATCCAGATATTGAGAGTGTTACTGAAACGGAAATAGAGGTTGCTACACTTTTCCATGTCTTTGAGCATTATACTAATCCTCTGCAAGATCTGGAATTAATATATGAAAGAATGAGCAGTAACGGTAAGTTATTCATTGAAGTGCCCCATGCAAATGATTTCTTAATTTCTTTTCTTGAGCATGAGGGATTCAAGAGATTTACTTTATGGAGTGAACATTTATGTTTACATACACGACATAGTCTTCAACGTTTTCTGGAAGCAGCGAATTTTAAAGACGTTATCATCACTGGTTGTCAGCGATATCCATTAGCGAATCACCTGCACTGGCTATCAAAAGACCAGCCAGGTGGGCACCAGAAATGGAGTTTCCTGCGAACAGATGAGCTTGATGTTGCATATGCCCAGATGTTAACTAATATAGATAAAACAGACACCTTAATTGCGATTGCAACAAAACCTTAGCCCGCATATCTCACAGAATTCCTGGCGAGGATAGCTGCACTGCGACGGCACGAATTGACAAAACGCCAGATTGCAGTATGTTTATACGGCTGCTCAGGCGTTTCACCAATTCCCGCCCCCGTAGCAGCATTTTCCACGCTCTCACTACGAAATTCTGTGAGATATGCGGGCTAGATATTGTGTGTGATGCTGCCATCTGGAACAGGAGTTTCCCGCAATTCTCCCTCTGCTTTTTCCGTCCGCTCGCAATGCAACTTCCAGAGCAAAAAATAATGAAAATAAGGATTTACAAATTTATAAAAGTTGTTAATGATAGTTTTTTCTGGCGCATAATTAACGGGCACGGAGTGTGCCGGGAAATAATTTCCCATAACAGCAAGCATGCAAAAACCGAGAAAACATTTAGGAGGTCAAAGTGTTGAAGAACAACAAGTTCGAAGAAATCTGGTCGAGCTTGGCGGGCGTACGGCGCAGGATTTGGGGTTCAGTCGAATTGCGGGTCAGATTCTCGTATATCTGTACTTGACGGAAGGCGATTGCCCCCTGGAGCAGATTGAAGAAGATCTGGGGGTCAGCAAGGCTGCTGTGAGCATTGCTGCTCGGCAATTGGACGGCATGGGGTTCTTGAAGCGGTGCTGGCATCAAGGGGATCGTCGTTGTTTTTATCGCACGGCGGACAATTTAGGCGAAGTCTTTCGCGAAGGGATGGTTTCTGTGTTGCGGCGAAAGCTGGAGCAAGCCGGCGGTGAGTTGGATCAGGCGCTGGTCGTCCTGGGCGGGGGCTGTGACGATTCGGATGACGGTGTTTTTCTTCGGCAACGCGTGAAGCGTGCGAAGGCCTTGCGAGACAGGGCCGATCGTATTCTCAACAGTCGAATTATGCGTTATCTCTCGAAATGATCAGAATCTCATGCCAAGCGGTATGACTCTATAGTTTGAAGTTGAGTCGGCTCCGGGAGGAAACTGATGGAATCAATCTCAAACGGGCATATGCTGCCGGTTCACCTTGGTTTGCACAAGGCAGGGTCGACATTCCTGCAGCATAACGTGTTTCCGTTGATATTTCCCTCCGCCCCTTTCAATTCGCATGACGGTGTTCGCGATCGCGATGTGCTGGCCCGCTTTTATAGCGGTGATGTGGATGATCTGGTTTTTGTTTCTGACGAAAAACTGACAGGGCTCCTTCAGCCTACACATCCGGGGAAGAGTATTGAGCAGTGTGAGCGGAATATCAGGCTTATGTCCCAACTGGGTCGCCCTGTAAAAGCGGTGTTGTTTGTGCGAGAGCACAAGGGATATTTGCGCTCAGCTTATCTGCAGCGATTGAAAAAAGGCTTCAAGGGATCGTTTACAGACTATTTGGCGTTGCATTCCCCGGAGGACTTGAGCTGGGCCAGACGCATTCAGTTGCTGGACTCATGCCGCATCCCGGTTCTTGTCATCACCCATGCAGCGTTGCGGCAGATGCCATTTGAGGTTGTGCGCATGATGTGCGAATTCTGGGAGGTGGAAGCGCCTGGGAAAGATCATCTGACGCATCTGTTGCGACAGCCGCGTGGTTTGATGAATGTCAGTCCGGTCAATCGTACGGGCATAATACTGCTACGCGCAGAGCTGTCGATCCGGAAGGCTTTACAGCAGGGATTGGCGCGGGTCGGGATCAGTCGTTTCAATACGAGATGGAAGAACCGGAACTTTCGCGATAGAATGATACTCATGTGTAATAAGCTGGGATGCGGCGAAGTGGAGGAAATCAATCTGCCGCCCGATTGGGAGGCGCGTTTGACGCTAGATTGGCAGGCGATTGAGCCACGCTTAGCGCGCGTTGTTACTGAGGATGAATTAGCATAGATTGATGTTATTAACAGGAGCGAATGTATGACAACAGTTCACATATATGGAGCGGGATCGATTGGAAACCATTTGGCCTTTGCGTGCCGAAGCAAGGATTGGAATGTCACGATTGCTGATCCTGATCCTGCTGCTCTTGAGCGAACGCGCAAGAAAATCTATCCTTCACGTTATGGCCAATGGGATGAGAGTATTACGCTTACGTCTCCCGAGGAAGTCGAGGGTGTCGCAGATCTTGTGATTATTGGAACGCCCCCTGATTTGCATATGAAGATCGCGGCTAGCGTTTTGCAGGGTAAAGCTCCGCGGGTAATGTTGATCGAGAAACCACTCTGCACGCCGGACTTAAGCGGGTATGAAGATGTCGTAAGGTTGGCGCAGAAAAGCGGGACCCATATGTTGACTGGATACAACCATGTGCGTACGCGGAACACTCTGGAAGCTGAACGGCTTCTTGCATCCGGCTTTTTGGGTAAACCGGTTTCGATGACCGTGCGTTGGTTAGAGCATTGGGGCGGCATTTTCGGGGCTCACCCCTGGTTGAGCGGTCCCTCCGACAGCTATCTGGGCTTTTCAACACGCGGTGGCGGAGCCTGTGGAGAGCATTCCCATGGGATCAACTTGTTCCAGCATTTCGCTCGGTATCTGGGCGCTGGGGGTATCACGGATGTTGCCTGCATGATGGACTGTGTTGATGAGGAAGGCGCTCGGTATGACCGCCTCTGCATGCTCAACGTTAGAACCGCGGGCGGCCTGACCGGGTCGATCACGCAGGATGTCGTCACGAGCCCTGCCGTCAAGACGCTTCGAATTCAAGGTGAGAGCGGGTTTCTGGAGTGGTATGCCAGTTATGACGCCAAGCATGATGCTGTAATCTGGGGGGGCAGCGGGAAACCTGTCGAACGGACTTTGATCCCGCGAAGTCGGCCGGATGATTTCATCGGGGAGATCGATGAGGTTGATGCCGTGTTGGCGGGGAAGTCCGATGGCGTGTCGCTCTCCCTGGCTCGCGGCTTTGAGACCATGCAGGTGATTGCCGCGGCGCATAAATCGAATCAATCGGGTCGGTTGTGTCACTTGACCCCGGCATGAAGGAGTATAGCAATGATGAAAGCTTTTGATTTCAAAACCCTGTTTATTTTGGATCTGGCCAACAATCACCAGGGTGATGTGGCGCATGGGAAACGGATCATCGAGGGCTGCGGGGCAGTCGCGAATCGTTGCGGTGTCCGTGCAGCCGTTAAATTCCAGTTCAGGCATCTGGAGACATTTATCCATCCGGATTTCCAGCAGCGCAAGGACCTGCCGCATATTCCGCGGTTCATGGAGACAGCTTTGTCGGATAAGGACTATGCGACATTGACGACGGCGGTGCGTGAACAGGGGTTGGTCACGATGGCGACGCCATTTGATGAAGATTCGGTGGCGTTGATTGAGAAGCTGGATCTCGACGTGATCAAGATCGCAAGTTGTTCGGCGACGGACTGGCCGCTGCTGGAATCCGTGTCCAGCTCGAATCGCCCGGTGATTGTTTCGACCGCCGGGTTGAATTTGAATCAAATTGACCGTTTGGTAAATTTCCTCGAAGCCCGGCGCGTTGTCTTTGCGCTGATGCATTGCGTGGCCATTTATCCGACGCCGCGTGAACGATTGAATTTGAATCAAATAGACCAATTACGGGCCCGGTATCCGAGCGTGCCGGTAGGATTCTCGACCCATGAGGATCCCGGCAACCTTGATGCGGTGCGGATGGCGGCGGCCAAAGGGGCGCGATTATTCGAGCGCCATGTGGGACTGGAAGCCGGCGCCTACAAACTGAATGCCTATTCGTCAACTCCGAAGCAGGCCGAGTCGTGGATCATGGCCTGTCTTGATGCCGAGGCGATGTGTGGAGGGGAGGAGCGCGCGCCGGCCCCGAGGGTGGAAACGGAATCGCTGCGCTCGCTGATGCGGGGTGTCTACTTGAGCGATGTCGTTTCCGCGGGAACTGCCATAGGACGCGATCAGGTGTGCTTTGCGATGCCTTTACAGGCGGGGCAAATGTCTACGTCCGAGTGGCGCGAGGGCCTCATCGCGCAACGTGATTACAAGGCCGGCGAACCGCTCGATGAACAGGCCGAATGCTTCGTTCCGACGCGCGAAGATGTGATTGCGCAGATTATCCTTCAGGTGAAAGGCATGTTGCGGGAAGCGCGCATTCCCGTGCATTCCGGCACAGCGGTAGAGCTTTCTCACCATTATGGCCTGGAACGCTTCCGCGAATTCGGGTGTGCGCTGATCGATTGTGTGAATCGTAGTTATTGTAAGAAGCTGATTCTGATGCTGCCCCGCCAGAAGAACCCCTATCATTACCACCAGAAGAAAGAGGAGACCTTCCAGTTATTGAGTGGCGACCTGGAGGTGTGCAAGGAGGGGCGCCGTTCGCAGCTCAAGCTAGGCGACACCTTGCTGGTAGAGCCCGGTGAATGGCATAAGTTCCACACGCTGGATGGAGCCATTTTTGAAGAGGTGTCCACCACGCATTACAATAACGACTCGTTTTATGAGGATGCGCAGATCGCGAAGATTCCGCGTGAGCAGCGCAAGACGCCGATTGATATGCGTCTTTGGCATGGATGAATAAGAGTATGCTTGTCGGTGCGATTGTCTTTGATTTTGACGGGACGCTGGTATTTTCCAATGCGTTGAAGCGCGCGGCCTACCGTGATCTGTTTGTTCCCGGCCCGCTATGGGACGAGAGGCTCGAACGGGTATTGATCGAGCATGTCAACGGTACCCGCCATGATGTGATCCGGGCGATGCTGCGGCATGGGGCGCCTCCGGCGATGGAAGTCGCTGACGGAGAGGATGCCGTGAGCGTTCTGGCCTCTCGCTATGATCGGATTGTGACCGATGGCGCGGCTAATTGTCGTGAACGACAGGGCGCCGGTGACGGGTTGGCTCGGCTTGCCGCCGGGCGTCTGTCCCAGTACCTGCTTTCAATGACGCCCGAGGACAGTTTGCGCCGTATTGTTGTAAGACGGGGGTGGGATGGCTATTTTCGCCAAATCCGCGGATATCCGTGCGAGAAATCGGATGAACTTCGCGCATTTGCTGTCGCCGAGGGTATTGATTGCGGGGCTGTCCTGATGGTGGGGGATAGCGATATGGATCGCCGGGCGGCTGAAGTGGCCGGGACACAGTATCTCCATCTGAATGATAATGATCCATTCGACCGGGTGATTGAACGGGTCAAACAATAAGTGTAACAGGAGCAAGATCATGTCGGATTGTCCAATTTGTAATAGTCAAGATCTGGATACAGTCTATAGCGGGCCGATTCGTATGGGACGATTCGGAGACGTTTCCGAGGAAACATTTGATATCCGGCATTGCCAGAATTGTGATAGCGCCTGGCTTGGGGGCAAGTTCTTCGATTATATGGAGAATGACTACAGGAAGCGGTATGACGGCGAAGAGACCATTGATCGCTATCACGAACTCCATGACGATGAGCAATCCCGTCCCCTGCAGTTTCTTCGATTGTCCAGTCTCAGGGATGCGTTAATTGCCGACATTGGCTGTGGTGGCGGGTCATTCCTGGATGTGACGAAGGGCTTGGCCCGCGATACTGTGGCTATCGAGCCGGCGCGGTTTTATCATTCCGGATTGATTTCGAAAGGCCATCGGGTCTACGACAGCACGGAGACGGCGCTACAGGATTATGCGGGTCGCCTTGACCTGGCGGTATGTCTGAGTGTTGTCGAGCATGTTGACCAGCCGGTTGATCTGCTGCGCCAGATTCGCGGTCTGCTTGCGCCGGGGGGGCGTGCGCTGATCAGCACGCCCAACCGGGCGGACTGGTTGCTGGATCTGCTCCCGGAGTCCTATGGCGCATTTTTTTACCGCAGCGCTCATCGCTGGTATTTTACCGAGCCAAGTTTGAAGGTGATTGCCGAACGGGCCGGGTTCGATGCGGCACGGTGCGTTGTGCATGGTTACCAGAGGTATGGGTTGGGCAATTTTCTAATGTGGATGCGTGACCGTAAACCAACCGGGGAGGCGCTGACTGGCGTACCGACGGCGCTGAATGAGACGTTCCGCAATACCCTGGCTGTCGAGGGTAAGGCTGATTACCTGTGGATGATGCTCGAGACGCCTGAAGGAAAGGAGGGGCTCGCATCATGATCAAATCCAAGCGTGTTCTGGCTGTGGTGCCGGCCCGCGGCGGCAGTAAAGGCGTTCCCCTCAAGAACATTCGCCCGCTGGCGGGCAAACCGCTGATTGTGTACACGGCCGATACGATCCGCGAGTTGAACGAGATTGATCGTGCAGTGGTTTCCACCGATCACGACGAGATCGCCGCGATTGCAGAGCAGGCCGGGCTAGCCGTCCCTTTTCGGCGTCCCCCGGCGCTCAGCGGTGACCGGATTGGGGATCTGGAGGTTTTGACGCACGCGCTCGTCACCATGGAGGAACTCGACGGGTGCGTCTATGATGTGGCGCTGATGTTGCAGCCGACATGTCCGCTGAGAAGTGCGGATCATGTTCGACAGGCGATGGTCAAACTTGTGGACGGGGATTGTGACGCGGTCTGGACGGTGAGCCAGACCGACAGCAAGGAGCACCCCTTGAAGCAGTTCGTGATTCAGGATGGTCTGCTGGAATACTATGATCCGCGTGGGGCACAGATCATCGCGCGTCAACAGCTTACGCCAGTCTATCATCGCAATGGCGCCGCTTACGCCATTACAAGGGAGTGTCTGCTAACCAAGCAGTCAATCAAGGGGGAGCGCTGCGGCACAGTTGTCATCAAAGATCCATTAGCCAATATTGATACGGAAGAGGATTTATGGCTGGCGGCCATGCGGTTGCGGCAAATGGGGATACAGTGAGATCACGCGTTTCCAATCATGCCCCTTCAGGGCGCTTGTTGATCCCGGTAGAGACCAAGGTGCGGGAGTTGGATGCGAAGACACTGCTGGCCTGTGTGGCGGCAGAGTCCGGATTCGAGGCGATTATCGGGCATGCGGGGGAGATGCGGCGCCGGCTCAGCGCGTTGCCGCAGGGAACCTTTCTGGACAAGAGTGTCGCCCCGTCTCGTGAGGACATGTTCAGGCATTACTGCGACCTGGGCTTTCGCATCGTCGCGTGGTGCGAAGAGGGGTTGACGAATCCGAGTGACGCGGAATACCTGCGGCGCAAGGTCAACCCCGGGGCGCTGGCGAAAGTGGATCGTTTTTATGCCTGGGGGCAACGACAAGCCGAACTGATTGGCGCTCGTTATCCTGAACTCGCCAACAAACTGGTGACGGTTGGGAATCCCCGCATTGATATGCTCAGGCCTGAATTGCGAGAGTTCTATGCTGAAGCGGCAGACGCCTTGATATCCCGCCACGGGCGGTATGTGCTCATCAATACCAATTTCTCGTTATGCAACCACAAGAAAGGCAAGGACGCCTTTCTAAAGGGGCTTCGCGCGGCCGACAAGGTTGGCACAGCCGAGGAAGAAGCCTATATTCGGGGCTGGATCGCGTATAAGACACGTCTGTTCGAAGCCTTCAAACAAATGGTTTGTAATGTTGCCCGAGCAATTCCCAAGACGCGCATCATTGTGCGACCTCATCCATCTGAAGATCATTCGGTATGGGAACGGCTAACCTGTGATATCGTCAACGTCACGGTTTGTAGCGAGGGTAATGTCGCAACCTGGCTGATAGGAGCAGAGGCCATTATCCACAACGGCTGCACGACCGGAATCGAGGGCTATCTGATGGGACGCCCCGTATTAGCGTATATGCCGTGTGTGGATCCTCCCTATGAACCACCGCTTGCCAATGCACTTGGTATCGGAGTCGCGACGGAGTCAGAACTGATTGCAAGGCTGGATGCAATCCTCCATCATGCGGGGGGATCTCCTGTCGGGGATGGAGTGGATTCCTCTATCCGGTCGGCCTTGGCGCACACCCTCTCCGGCCTAGAGGGGCCTCTGGCTTGTGAGCGGATTGTCCGCGATTTGAAGGCGCATCCGCCTGGCTCTGTCTCATCTCCAGTCCGTTTCAGAATTGCTCTTATTCGCCTGGTCACCCGGCTGCGGCTTGCCTTGCAATACCCGCAGAAGGAAGGGGGCTCCGCCTACAACCGGCAAAAATTCCCTGGGCTGGCGCAATCCGAGATCGAGGATATTGTTGCCAGAATTCAAACTGTTACCGGACGCTTTTCAAATCTCGAGATTACGCATCTGGGTGATACATGTTATCGCATCATCAGTCGATCAGACAGGTCGTTGCTATATGAGTAAGAACACAACGCATGCTTTGATTCGTTATTTTCTAAAGGCATATCCGGGCCGTAGCCTGATCATGATTGGGTGCCTTTTGATTTCCGGCTTTATCGAAGGTATCAGTATTTCGCTGTTCCTGCCGCTGATAGAGATTGCTTCCAATTCCGACGGAACCTCAGGCGGCACATTGGGCGAGGCCGTCCGGAGCCTGCTGGCCTTTCTGCATATACCGATGACGATACCTGTGCTGCTGGGTCTGATTGTGATTGGGATGTCGTTCAAGGGGGCGTTTCGCTGGCTTGCGATGCGGCAGGTAGGTTACTCGGTTGCGCAAGTGGTAACGGATATGCGGCATGAGATGCTGGGCAATCTGCTGCGCGCCAGATGGAGCTACTTTACCAGTAAACCCGTCGGTAATTTTGCGCACACAATCAGCCTTGAGGCCAAGATGGCCTCTACGGCCTATCGCAATCTTGCGGCCTGTATGGCTGGTCTTGTCCAGGTTGCCATCTATACGCTTATCGCGTTAATTGTTTCCTGGCAGACGGCGCTGTTTGCCCTTCTGGCCGGTGCGCTGGTGATGGGTATCCTTAATCGGTTGATTGAGGTAAGTCGGCGATCCGGATTAAACCGGGTTTCGTTCATGAAAGCCCTGGTAGCGCGCCTGACAGACGCACTGCAGGGTGTGAAGCCGATCAAAGCGATGGCGCGCGAGCGCCATCTGCTCCCGTTGCTGGAGGCAGAGGCACAGGGATTAAACGAGGCTTTGCGTTTGAAGGTGCTTGCTTCAGAGACATTGACTACCTTTCAGGAGCCGCTCACGATCCTGGTGATGGTTGTCGGGTTTCATCTGGCACATAACTATCTTGATGTGAGATTGGCCGAATTAATGGTGCTGGCCTTTCTATTCTACCGCCTGACTAATCAGATCAATCTAATGGTCCGAAGTTATCAGGCCATTACGATGAACGAGAGCGCCTTCTGGACACTTCGAGAGACGATTGACAGCGCTGGGGCCGCCGTTGAACATGATCCGGGCACGACCATAGTTCAGGGTCTGACCAGTCAAATCGAACTGCGGGATGTCAGCTTCTCGTATGGTCGGAAACCGGTATTGGATAGGGCTTCGTTAACAATTCCGGCAGGAAAACTGGTCTTGTTGTCCGGTCCATCCGGATCGGGAAAGACAACGGTTGCGGACATGATTGCCGGTCTGCATTTTCCCGATACGGGGGATGTCCTTATTGACGGTGTGAATCTGCGGGATGTCAAGGTGACACGGTGGCGACGACTTGTTGGATACGTCCCACAGGAATTATTCCTGTTCAATGATACCGTACGTAAGAACGTCTCATTAGGTGATCCGTCCATATCGGATGCCGCCGTTGAGGGGGCGCTGAAGGATGTCGGAGCCTGGTCATATGTGTCTTCGCTGTCGAATGGCGTGGATACGGTGATCGGGGAACGGGGGGCAGAGCTTTCAGGTGGACAGCGCCAACGTATCGCCATTGCGCGGGCCTTGGCGGGCAAACCGCAATTGTTGATCCTGGACGAAGTGACAACGGCGCTTGATCCGGATTCCGAAGCAGCCGTTTGTAAGACGCTCAAAGACTTATCGGACCGGGTCACGATCCTCGCTATTTCTCATCAGCAGGCTATGCAGGGAATAGCGGACATCATCTACAGGGTGGATGATGAGGGAATACGCAAAGTGAAAGGTTGATTGCCGACACATGCCAGTTGCCCAATCAGTTGTTGATATCTGCAATGCCATCGCCTCGCGTCTTGCCGGTGAATGGTTGGGTCTTGTGCATGTTGTGGAGTATCCCAAATGCGGTGGCAGCTGGGTGGCGCGACTTCTTCGCTGCTATACGGGGATAGACCGTGTCTTCGGACAGGCGGCGATTGTCCGTCGCGGGGCTGTCATTCAGAAACATATTCTGTATAGGCCGTATTTGAACAAGCCGATTGTCGTGCTCAGAGATCCCCGTGATGTGTGGGTCTCGTTTTATTTTCATGAGCTGTATCATAATGAATACCCGCAGTTAAGAAAGCAGATCGGGTTTGACCCCGCTGCCCCGGACAGCGAGAACATGTTGCGCTATATCACCGTGAAGCTGGAGCATCCGGAATGTTCATCGCCGGGATTTTCATACAGCCGGTTTGTCGATGACTGGATGGATCGTTCCGAGGCGCATGTGGCGCGGTACGAGGAGCTTTCACGCGATACGGCAGGGGAGTTAGGCCGGATGATCCGGTTTATCGACCAGCCGGTTGATGAGGAGCGTGTGGCGTCAACGGTCGAGGCCCAGGCATTCCAGAAGATTTCCGGTAGGAAGCCGGGGCAGGAGGATCGCAGTAGCCACAAGCGCAAGGGGATTGTCGGGGATTGGCGTAATTACTTTACGCCGACAATCGCAGAACTCGTGCGCGCTCGTCAGCAAGCATTACTTGAACGACTGGGATACGAATCGTGCGGATCATGGGTAGACACGGTATCCCCGGACGGAGGTTGACATGATTCGATCGATTGAATTTATGGGGGTTCCGGGATCAGGCAAGACCACTTGCGCAAGCCTGCTCAGAACTTGCCTGCACAAGCGGGGCATTCCGGCGCTCGACGAGCAGGCCGCTTTGCGTTTGGCTGTCCGTCGCCGTGACGATGGCATTTTGAAGAACATGATGAAGCGGTTTCCTCCCTGGCTCTGGGAGCGATTTCTTGGTCCAGGCTATGCAATGGAGGAGCTGCTCGAATTTATGGCTGCACAGGCGCCGTTATGGGCAACGGTGATGGAGGCAATGTCGCGCCGCGGGATGGATGCTGAAGAGGCGAAAATCATGTTGCGAGGTTTGCTGAAGAATAGTCGTGAATATGCGTTGCTCGAGACCTTGACAGAATCGCCCCTTTATACGGTCGAGGAAGGGTTTGCACATCGGGCCTTCACGGTGTTCGGGTACCTGGATGAACCGGTTCCGCATGACGAATTAAAGCGGTATGCGGACCTCATCCCGTGCTGCGACCTGGTAGTGCGCGTTTCGCTGGAGCCGGAGATCTGTGCACAGCGACTGGAAACCCGTCGCCCGATTGGGCTTTCAGATAGACTTCAGCGACTTACAGCGGATCAGCGGATAGCATTGCTGTCACATGGTGTCGCCTGTATTGAGATCGCGGCGCAGCGCTTAATCGAGCGGGGTAGCAGGGTTGTTGCCGTGCAAACGGAGTCGCGAGATATGCTGATGGAGCAGCTTGAGCAGATAGCCGGAACGTGTTGTTAACCCGCATATCTCACAGAATTCCTGTTGCGAGCGCGGATAGCCCCACTGCGACGGCACGAATTGACAAAACGCCAGATTGCAGTATGTTTATACGGCTGCTCCGGCGTTTCACCAATTCCCGCCCCCGCAGCAGCACTTTCCACGCTCTCACTACGAAATTCTGTGAGATATGCGGG